>CACEUX010000021.1 GCA_902562835.1 uncultured Fidelibacterota bacterium | reverse complement strand
GGTCATGTTATCAAGAACAACTGTGCCTGTGGTGTGGTCACCCTCGCCACTACCAGCAATTGAAAATTCAAAGTGAAACCCTCCAATTGCATGAATATCTAACTGCCCATCATCTGAGTCGCCTGACCATCCTGTTAAATTAAAACCACCACCGTCCCATGAATCATTTCGAACTAGTGGCATTGTGATCGTATTCCAACCCGGTTCTGAACTCAAGACATTATGAAATGAATAAAAATATTCTCCAAGACCAGTATATGTATCATCAGGTGCACCCGAATAGTCACTCAGATTTAGTCTGAACTCAACATTGTTTGTTCCTGATTGAGCCGATGAAACATAATAGCTTAAAGACAATGAATCATACCCAGACCAATCATACGTACCTCCGTTGGCAAGCTCCGGATGCATATGATATATTTTTGCATATCCACCCCAACCTTCTATATTGTGGGCACTGTAGTCTAATTGAAGCGCATGGCTGCCTTCTGAAAGAGGGTCTGTTACATAACTGGCATTAATAAAACTAAGGGTACTATCTGCGCTCGCAGATATCTCATAATCCCAATAACTTGTATCAGGGACTGAATTGAACCCATCGATCTGTTGGCCGAAAGAAAGCACCGGGATCAAAAGGGCTATGGTCATTGTTAACACTTTATTCATTTTTTTACTCCATTTTTATTGAATTAATAGGTTAGTTTGAAATCATTGATAATAGTATATAGATGCCAACTGTTGAAGCCATGATCGCATAGGAGGCATTCTTGGCGTGCTTCCATGGTGTCATATCCACTGGTGCAGGGTCCCTTTCTTCACTCGCTGCAATCTCTGCTTCACTTTTTGGTTGTTGCTGACCAATTATCAGCATTACACCTACTGATAAAATAAAACTTATAAAATAACCATGCAGCCAGTGTAGGTCACCATCACCGTTTGCAAAAAATGTTGGCACATCCTTAAAATTAATAAATGTAAAAAATGCATAAGAGGCCATACCAACCACCATACCGATCTTCGCTGCAATTGCGGGTACATGCTTTGTAGCAATCCCCAACATGAAGATTCCTATGATCGGAACACTGTATAGGCCATTCACTTTTTGAAGATAAGTAAATATTGATGTCATCTGCGCTAAAAGTGGGGCAATTATGATTGAAGCGACCGCAAGGAACATACCAAAACGTTTACCCGTAGCAACGATCTCCTCATCTGTCGCTTGCGTATTCAAATATCCTTTATAGAACTGCAAACTAAATAATGTGGATGCGCTATTCAATGCGCTATTGAATGAACTAAGTATTGAACCTAAGAGAACAGCTGCAAATAACCCTATTGACCAGCTGGGCAGAACATGGCGTACAACGGCACCATAAACTTGGTCTTGTTTTTCAATATCAAGAACATCTGTCATATGCAGTGCAATAATTCCTGGTAGACATAGCATTACAGGGCCTACCAATTTCATCGCTGATGCAAAAAGCACACCTTTTTGTCCTTCAGCAAGGCTTTTAGCTGCCATAGCACGCTGAACAATAACTTGGTTGGTTGACCAGTAGAAGACTTGAATGAACATCATTCCCGTTAAGAGCGTAGGCCAGGGAACGGACACAACCTTCTCATCAATATTTGTTTGGGTCAATACTGCAAGGTATTCAGGCTTTGAATTAAAAAGAGTTGAAAGACCTGCAAAAAAAGATCCATCACCTAGCTTAGCAAGCGCTAGAGCTGGAATAGCTAGCCCGCCGATCAGTAAACCTACCCCATTTAATGTGTCACTAACAGCAACTGATTTTAGTCCTCCAAAAATCGCATACGAACTTCCTAAGACGCCAATTGTAGCGGCGATCATCCAAATTGGAAATTCAAGATCAAACATTCCCTTTAGTGCAAGTGAACCTGTATAAAGGACCACTGGCAGAAGGACTGTCACATATCCAAATAAGAAAAGGCCTGAAACCATAGACCTGGTTGTTTTATCAAATCTTTTTTCTAGAAATGCTGGGGTTGTAGTAAAACCAGATGCAAGATATGTCGGAAGAAAGATCAGTGCAGTTGCTATCATTGCAAAAGCAGCCAGAGCTTCCCAGGCAACGCCAACAAGCGCCTTGTCACCAAAGACATCACCATTTAGCCCCACTAGCTGTTCAGTGGATAGGTTTGTCAATAAAAGCGATCCTGCTACAACAGGCCAGGTCAGTGCACGACCACCGGTAAAATACTCCTCAGTGGGATTATCTGACCTTTTCATTCGCTGTACAATAGTATAGGTAAAAAAAGCAACTGCAGCTGTTGCCAATAAAAAGCTTAAAAGTGCAAAATTATCCATAGTTGAACCTAATAATTCTCACATAGAACTTCTATAATTTAACAGTATAGTTATTTAAGGTTGTGTTCTACTTTGAGTTGCAAACCTAACTTAAATAAATAAAGCTATGCAAATTATTTTTATAAAGTTTAAATTTTTTTGCAAATGAGAATAAAGTTAGAAGAAATAGCGAGCCGCTCAGGTTATTCTATCGCGACTGTTTCAAGGGTGCTTTCGGGGAAAGCAAAAGGCAGATCTCAAAGTGTCTATGATATAATTCATACAGCACGAGACCTGGGATATAAGGCATCAATCAATCAATATAATAATATAAATATCCCTATTGATGTGGCGCTGGTGACACAACATGACGCAGAAGAATTTTATTCATGTCTTTATGAAAGTTTTGACAGGATCGCATCAAAAATGAATTTTAAGATCAGCATCCATTCTGCAAAACATTCAGAGAATTTGACCGAGCAAATACATTTGATATCTAAGTTTCATGATGGGATCATTATTATGGCACCCACATTAGAAAGTGCAGACTATCAAAAGATCTCAAAGAAAACAGGCTCGTTTCCCATAATATCAATAGCTCCTGTGAATGGAAATATTTTCCCCACAATTACATTTGACTCTTATGAGGGAGGTAGGCTTGCCGCAGAAACACTTATGGAATCCGGCTTCAGTAGTTTTGGTATTATCACTGGTCCGATGGTCAAATGGGAAGCCAATCTAAGAAAAAATGGATTTAATGATGCTTTAGAAAAAAAAGGATATGCGATCAGTTGGGAATTTCAAGGGGATTATTCGTTTAGCTCTGGAGAGGCTGCCTATGAAAATATCAATAAAGAAGGCTTTGAAGATATAGGTATTTTCTCCTCCAATGATCAAATGGCTCTTGGGTTTTTACATACAGCATTAGAGAATGGAAATAAAGTACCTGGAGACTTTGGGGTTATTGGTTACGATAACATGCCATATAGTAAAGTATTCTATCCAAAACTATCTACGATCGGAACGGACCTTGATATTTTAGCTGAAACAACACTCGATTCATTAAGGACAATTATAAAGAGTGAAAAACAAAATTCAACAACCACTCTACTACCAGTAGAAATAATAAAAAGAAGGACCCATGCAAATAATGAAACTCAATAATATATTATGGCTAACGACACTTGTAATGTGTTTCAATAGCTGCGCAAATACTGACAATAAAAGGACTGCTTTTGTGGATCAACTTGTTAGTCAAATGACCCTGGATGAAAAAGTTGGTCAAATGACCCAAGTAGATAAGAGAATGCTCGATACTGAAGAAGACATAGCAACCTATTTTATAGGTTCAATACTTAGTGGTGGAGGCTCAGTCCCTGATGATAACACTACCAAGGGCTGGGTCAATATGATAAACCGCTACCAGGCTCAGGCACTTTCAACCCGATTAAAGATACCTCTGATCTACGGCATCGATGCGGTTCATGGGCATAGCAATGTTGTGGGCGCTACGATATTTCCTCAAAATATTGGACTCGGATGTGCCAACGATCCTGAATTGATCTATAAGATAAACCAGGCAACAGCAGTAGAAGTAGCTGCTACAGGTCTTCACTGGACATTCTCTCCATGTATTACAGTACCAAAAGATGATCGTTGGGGTAGGCAATACGAAGGCTTTAGTGAGTCTACTAGTTTAGTGACAAGACTGACGCATGCCGCCATCACTGGTTACGAAGATAAACTTGTGAAAGTGAATGGTAGAAAAATTGCCGCTTGCGCAAAGCATTTTATTGGTGATGGAGGTACAAGCTGGGATTCCGGAACACTAAAAGAGGGAATGCATAGCTATAAGATCGATCGAGGAAATACTAGCATCACAGAAGAAGAACTTAGGAAAGTACATCTACCGCCTTATGTAGAAGCAATAAATGCCGGGGTAAAAACGATCATGATCAGCTTTAATAGCTGGAATGGTGTTAAATGTCACGGAAGTAAATACCTGATAAATGATCTTTTGAAAAACGAACTGAAATTTGATGGACTAGTTGTATCAGACTGGGCAGGAATAGACGAGATTCCAGGTGACTATAAGTCTGATATTATCACTTCAATAAATGCTGGCATTGATCTAGTAATGGTACCTGGTTCATTATATGGGCAAAATCATTACAAGACCTTTATTAGTTTGTTAAAAGAGTCCGTTCAGGAAGGGTCAATACCCATGACAAGGGTCGATGATGCTGTTAGAAGAATCTTAAGTGTAAAATATGATTTAGATCTTTTCAATGACCCCTTTGGAAAGACAGAATATGCAAAACATGTAGGGTCGGATGAACACAGGAAATTAGCAAGAGAAGCTGTTCGCAAGAGCTTAGTATTGCTTAAAAATAAATCCAATATTTTGCCTCTTAGCAAAGAAGAAAAACTTACTATAGTAGGCTCTGGTGCAAACAACCTTGGAATGCAAAATGGTGGTTGGACCGTTGAGTGGCAAGGGAGATTCACACCCGATCTTGCAATTTTAGATAAAGATAATAACAATACGGTTCAAAAATCTGAATTATCAAGTTTTGGG
This sequence comes from uncultured Fidelibacterota bacterium, assembly GCA_902562835.1. GTDB lineage: Bacteria > Fidelibacterota > Marinisomatia > Marinisomatales > UBA1611 > CACEUX01. Next base: position 22,815 of record CACEUX010000021.1, on the reverse strand, counting down.
AAAAGTATCTATGATAAAAAGTTTGATCAAGGCGCTGTAGATAACTGGATGAAAGATGTTGATAAAAACTCTAACGGTCAAGTAGATGAACAAGAAATGTTAGCATTTGACAAAGCAAGACCATTTCAACCAGCAGGAACATCTGTTTTGGAGGCAATATCATCAGTCTTAAATAAAAACGAACTGGTGAATTATAATCCAAGAGCGGATAATTTATCCAAAGGGAATACTGTGATAGCTGTAATTGGAGAATACCCATATGCAGAAGGCGTTGGAGATAGCCCAAGTATTGGGCTGAGCCCTTTTGATAAAGCAGTGCTGGAAAAATGTTATCAGGCAGAAAGTAGGGTCATTGTTGTCATGCTATCAGGTAGACCATTGATCATAAAAGACCATATTGACAAATGGGATGGTTTTATTGCTGCTTGGCTACCAGGTATGGCGGGTGAGGGAATTTCTGATGTGCTTTTTGGAGATTATTCTCCCTCAGGAGAGCTTAGTTACTCCTGGCCAAAAGACACCTCGCAGCTCCCACTAAATGTGGGTGACCCAGATTACGATCCTCTTTTTCCATTTGGATATGGTCTTTCGTATTAGAGACTTTAAAACTATCTAAAAGAATCGTGCGATCGAGAGTATTAATCCAGTTTCTGAGCTTATCATTTTTATTTGCACAAACAGTCCAATTAAATGAAATAGTTTCTAGCAATGGGTCATCGCTTTATGATGAAGATGGTGATACCCCAGACTGGATAGAGTTATTTAATTCCACAGAACAATCAATAGATCTTCTAGGTTTTGGGATAACTGATGACCCCGGAGACCTATCTAAATGGACGTTTCCATCCTACCATTTAGAACCAAATAGCTTTATTGTTTTATTTACCTCTGACAAAGATCGTAAGGGAATCGTAGCCCAATGGGATGCAAAGATCGATTGGGGAGATCCGTGGTCATATTGGGTTGGTAGTAGCTCTCCAATTTCTGATTGGGAGCTACCCGGAACTAATGTCAGTTTTTGGCCAACAGGTAATAGTGGCTTTGGCTATGGAGATAATGATGACAATACAGAGATATCACAAGTTGTGTCCGTTTTTATTAAAAAAGATTTTGAGGTGGATGATCCATCTATTGTTTTAAAGGCACTGTTTCATATTGATTATGATGATGGATATATTGCCTATCTGAACGGAGTAGAATTTTCACGAGCTAACCTGGGTTCTGCGGGATCTGATGTCTATTACAATACCACGACAACAGCCCTTCATGAGGCAGAAATATATTCAGGAGGATTCCCTGAAGAAATATCTATTGACCTAAATGAATTCCCTATTTTAGCTGGAACAAATACATTGGCAGTACAGGTGCATAATTATTCTAATAACTCATCCGACCTTAGCTGTATACCATTCCTAACCCTTGGGTATGAAATTGAAATAGAAGATACGATTGAGCCTAATGAACTAATAGAATTACCAACTTCATTTCTCCATACTAATTTTAAAATTAGTTCAAATGGTGAATCAATTATACTGAGTAACCCAAGTGAGACCATTTTGGATTCTATAATAGCTGTCGATTTAGAAACAGACATGTCCTTTGGTAGAATATTTGAGACAGAAGTTTGGGCCTTTTTCGATGAGCCAACACCTGAAGCTTCTAATTCTACCCCAACATTCATAGGTTCTTTAGAAATACCTGAATTTTCTATTGGGTCAGGTTTCTACGATCAAAGCCAATTATCACTAGAGTTATCAGTGCCCAATGAGTCTGCAGCGATTTATTTTACCTTAGATGGGAGTATCCCTTCAACAAACGGACTTCCTTACGAGTACCCTATCGTAATCAACTCCAATACTGTAGTGAGAGCACGAGCTTTTTTAGATCAGTGGGTGCCATCAGAGATAGTATCAAAGACATATATCTTAGATGACGAATTAGGCGAGATGGGATTGCCAGCGATCTTCATAAGCACAGACCATAATAGCTTCTTTGATGAGGACACTGGAATGTACGTTATGGGGCCTAATGCAGAATGGCAATTCCCTTATTTTGGAGCAAATTTTTGGGAGGACTGGGAGCGCCCGATACATTTTGAGATATTAGAGGCGGACGGGTCTGGGTATAATGCTAATGCTGGCGCCAAAATTTTCGGCGGATGGTCTAGAGCCTTCCCACAGAAATCCTTATCAATATTTTCAAGAAGCTATTTAGGTCCAAGTAGTTTTGATTACCAACTATTTCCCAATTCTGATGTAAGCAGCTACGAGGCATTTGTAATTCGCAATTCAGGTAATGATTGGGAATCAACTGTCCTCAGGGATGGGTTCACAACAAGTCTTGCTAACGACCTTGACATTGATTTTCAAAAGTACAGACCAACAATACTTTTTATCAATGGTGAATTCTGGGGGATACAGAATCTCAGAGAAAAAGTAAATGAGCATTTTCTATCTTCAAAGCACTCTATCCCTCCTGTTCATATAGACCTTTTAGATCTGGCAGGAGTCAATGATGAAAATATAGTTCATGGTACAAATTCAGATTACAAAATTCTGCTCGACTACCTTGAAGGCCAAGACATGACCGAACCAATTGTTCAAAATGCATTAGAAAATTGGATAGATATAGAATCATATATGAGTTATCAAGCCTTCCAGATATTTGTAGATAATCGAGATTGGCCTGGGAACAATATTAAATTTTGGAGAGACCATAGAGTTGGGGGTAAATGGAGATGGATTCTTTATGATACAGATTTTGGTTTTAGTATCTGGGATGCAAATGCTTACAACTTCAACACGTTAGGATTTGCTCTTGAACCTAATGGTCCCGGGTGGCCAAATCCTCCTTGGAGTACATTTATTTTTCGAAAAATGATGGAAAATAATTACTTTAAGGAATCCTTCATTAATATTTATTGCGATATGTTGAATACTGTATTCCAACCCGAGTTCATTTCAGAACGTTTGGATTCAATATCAGGCAATATTGCCAGCATTATCCCTACCCATCGAGATAGATGGTATAATAGTGGTAACTGGCCTAACTCTGGAGTTAACTGGGAGTCGAAGCTAAATAATATGGAAAATTTTGGAAACCAACGGAGGATTAGGGCCATTGGGCATATGATCGACGAATTTGATCTTCCTAATATTGCACAAGTAGATCTAAGCGTGACCCCTCCATTTGGTGGATACATTAAGTTAAACACACTAGATATAGAAGAATCAAACTGGCAAGGATATTACTTCCCTTCTATACCGATCGAGGTCAAAGCCATTCAATATGATGGTTTTGAATTCAGCCACTGGTTACAATTCCCTGATTCAAGTAATTCAATGCGAATTGATATAACAGACCCATTCTATCTAACTGCAGTATTTATCCAGTCTGAGCTTAGCCCAGGTTCAATTGTTATTAATGAGATCAATTATAATTCAAATGACGACCATGAATCTGGTGATTGGATCGAATTATACAATCCAGGTCAAATGGAAATTGATATTTCAAATTGGGTAATGAAAGATGATAATGACCAGCATTCTTTTACTATGCCTGATGAAACAGTGATTAACGGCGGAAGCTATGCAGTTATAGTTGGGGACCTTGACCTATTTTATGATAACTATTCAAATGATATACCAGTTATAGGCCCTTTTGATTTCGGGTTAGGTGGAGGTGGTGATCAGGTTAGAATATATAATGACCTAGGAACACTCATGGACTCAGTTAATTATGATGATGTTGAACCATGGCCCATTGAGGCAGACGGGCAAGGGCCAACTCTTGAACTGATCAACCCGAGCTCTGATAATTCACTTCCAGAGTCCTGGGTAAGCTCACAACAATTTGGCTCTCCAGCTGAACAGAATACAAATTTCCTTGATTCGGATGATCAAGTGCACATGCTTCTGCCAGAACAATCTGCCTTACTTCCTGCATATCCAAACCCATTTAACGGCTCTATCAAGATCCCATTTAAATTATCATCACAAACAAACTCTTCTATAACTATCTATAATGTTCTTGGTAAAAGGATATTGGATATACCAATCAAAAATATGGGTCCAGGTGATCATTATGTTTCATGGAATGGCCTAAACCAAATGGGTCGTCAAGTTGGTAACGGTGTTTATTTTTTAAGACTAAATATTGATTTAAAAAGTGGTTTTCAAAAATTAGTCTATTTAAAGTAATTTTTCCGAAGCAATTTTTGCTTTAATCTGATTTTTATAATTTATTTTATTTACAATATTCATTTCCATGCGTATGAAATATTTTTCTTTTATAATAATTTTTATCAGCCTGTTAATTGGCCAGTCTGAAGCGACAGGCATAATAAAAGGAAGAGTCCTCGATGCAGATAATCATCTGCCTTTAGTTGGGGCGAATATAACCCTTAAATCAACTGATATTGGATCGGTCTCAGATGAGGAAGGCTATTTTAATATTAATTCAATTCCAATGGGTGATTATACAGTTACATTCAGCTATATGGGTTATAAAACAAAGAACAAGGCTGATATATGGGTAAGGCCCAATGGCTATGAATTTTTGAATATTGAACTTGAATCCCATGTTATTCAAATCAATGATATTCTAGTTGAAGAGTCATACTTTGAACGTTCAATGATCAAAGAATATCAGGTTGTATCATTTAACAGTGATGAGCTAAGAAGATATCCTGGTACTGGACAGGAGATCAGCCGAATTATTAATACCCTACCAAGTGTTGCAAGTGTGGGTGAAAACCGGCAAGATATGATGGTAAGAGGCGGTGGCCCAACTGAAAATGGTTTTATCATTGATAATATTCCTATTCCAAACGTGTCCCACTTTCAACAAGCGGATGGAAGATCGAATGGCCCTGTTGGATTGATCAATAGTGATATGATTGAGAACCTGGACTTCTTCAGCAATGGGTTCTCATCCAAGTATGGTAATAAGCTTTCTAGTTTTGGCGATATTACATATCGATCCGGAAATAGAGACAATATACAAGGTGAAGGATTTGTGGGAGTTGGAGGTCTCGGTTTTTTACTTGAAGGTCCATTAAGTGGTAGGTCTACATATATCGCATCTTACAGAATGAGCTATCTTGATATAATAGCTGATGCAATAAATGCTAGTGGAGGGATGCCTTCCTATGGTGATTTCCAAGCCAAGTTAGAGTTTAAGCCAGATATCTATAATACTTTTTCAATACTTATTGTGAATGGAGGAAGTCTGTATGATAGAGATATTGATGGGGCGATCGATGTTGGAGAATCAGATTATGGAAAGTTGAAGAATAACCAAAATACATTAGGGGCCAACTTCAAACATATCTGGGGGAACAAAGCATATACCAATACAAGTATTTCTACTTCAATAAAAAAATCAGATGCTCATTTTTTAAATATTAGATCAGGAGAATCAGTTTTTAATATTATTGAAGATCAAGATGTTAAAAACCTTCGCCAAGTAACTCATTTAAAGTTAATGCCAGAGACCAAAATGGAGTTTGGTTTCGATGCTGGGGTAAATGAAACATCCTATGATTATTATCGAAAACTTACGAACAACCAATCTCCCGCTAACAAGATTGAATTTGACAAAGTAGTTAACACCACTAACTACGCAGCATTTTTAACCTTAAAACAAAATCTTTTTTCAAGATTGATCTTTTCAGCTGGATTACGCCTAGATCACAATAATTATGAAAATATAAATCTTTGGTCTCCTAGAATAAATCTTGACTACGAGATTTACAAAGGTAAAACAAATTTTATAATCAATGCTGGATTATATAATCAAAATCCACCACCCATTTATATTGCAAACGAGGCGTCAAATGACTTGAAAAGTGTGAGCGCCTATCAGCATTCTCTTAGCCTAGAACACATGGTCACACCATCCACAAAACTTTCATTTTCTGCCTATCAAAAAAAATACACTAATAGTCCTATACTTCCTGGTGCAACTTTGCACAATGACCCTACGTTCCTTTTTGATGAACTTCGCATGTATAATGGAATTGTATCGAGTGGATCTGCAATTTCAGACGGATTAGAAATCTTGATACAAAAAAAGAAGGCTGAAAACTTTTATGGTCTAATTGGAGGATCCATTTTTAATTCTACATTTACTGATTATAACGGAATAAAACGGAACAGGAACCACAACTATCGTTATATTTTTAATATTGTTGGTGGATATAGGCCAAATACAGACTGGGAGATATCTATCAGATGGTCATATTTTGGAGGAAGACCCTATACGCCAATCAACTTAAATGCTTCATTATTGGCCGATGAACAAATATTACACCTCGAAGATTTCAACGAATTTAGAACTCCAGATTATCATTCGCTCTTTATCCATTACGAAAAAAGGTTTAATCTCAAGCATTCAAACCTTATTTTATTTTTTGAGGTCTGGAATACGTATAACAGGGAAAACATAGAAACGTATTTTTATAGCCGTGTAAATAACAACATTGGAAAGATAGTTTATTTCAGTACGATCCCAGTAATGGGATTCGGCATAGAGTTTTAAGAATATAATTGTGAATTAAGAATTTGACATAAACAATCAATTATTAATCAATATCACAATATATTTGGTTCCATATAGTGATATATTTTAATGAAATGGAATTTTATATATATACTCTTTATAAGTCTTCCGCTCGCGAATATCATTCATGAGTCAGGAGAGCTGTCTGAGTTTTTAGGAGGTCATTCTCCAGGTTCGTCATATGATAATTGGGTGAGCCACGTGACAGAAGGTATAGCAAGCGATGGTTTTAATGATTATGGTCCAGACTGGCTGGATGTACAGACAACAGGTTTTGGGAATTATAATAAATTAGAGTCTGGCGATCCGATCCTGAGTTATTGGGAAGACATTTTTTCAAGTTTTATCTTGGGTGATACAACGCTTGTTGATTCATTACTTCAGGATTCAATTGAATCTTTCTATTATGAGTTGGTTGTTTTTGAGGACACTGTTTACAATCAAATATTCCACATAATTAGAGAGCAATTGGATACAAACTTCATTGATCTTAACCAATCGGATAATGATCTGGATGATGTGGTAGGTAGTTTTCGGAATGGCTGGGGAATGTATATTATTAATCCTCAAGCGACAAGAGAGCAAGTGGTCATCCAAGTCCCTCACCCCTGCGATGATTTTATTGCACCCTATATTGCTATTGATATATTTCTTGAGACCAATGCATTTGCATTCATGATCAATGGGGCTGGTAGAGAAGTTCTATGGACCGAAGTAGGCAATTATTCAAATAGTAAGTCCTTATCAGACCCTTCACGCTATCCTAATACAATATTTCAAAAATTTCAGGAAGTAGCAGTGCATCCATTAATAGGCATTAACCCTCATTGGCCTCTTGTTTTTGCAATACATAGTTTCGATAATGAATCTCACGAAGATCGTAAATCAATTATTGTTGCAGCTGGAGGGCAAAACTCATTTACCACAAAACCAATCAGAGATATTACAGATGATCATTTTGATATAATAAATTTCACATCAGAGTACCCTATCGATGAAGGTCAGTTTGGCAATACAAATTCTTTACATGTTACGGATTACTACGAAGTGTTTTATGATGATCAATGCGTATTTGATAATGGAGAAACTGAGTTTCCCATCACACTAGCAACTGAATTAAAAGGCCCTTCGAATGGTGTCCAAATGGTGGACCTTCAAAACTTGACCAGCAACTTTTCTGTTTATGAACCATGGATCCATATTGAACTAGATGAAAAACCAATGCTTTTTGACAGCATTGGTATTTCGAATGATTCCATATATCAAAATGGTTCATACCCCACTGGAATACAAAACTTTACTCAGATCAGGGAATATTACCAGCCATTTATTCATGGATTGAATTCCTATTTAACTCACTGGGAAACAGTTAGTGATCAAGGGGCGCCAGACTCAATTGAATTTATAACAGCTTACAATGTAGATAATTCGGACGAGGTTTATATGAGCTGGGCACCCGTTTATGATACAAATTTTAAAACTTTTCAAATACAAGCTGATACAGATACACTTTTCAATGATCCAATTTTATTCGATCTTGAAGATTACGATATACTTCAATATATGCGATTAGATCATCAAACTTTATCAGGGCTAAGCAATACAGAACCCTGGTGGTTCCAAATTCGTGGAATAGATCATTTCAATAATGCTGGACCCTGGTCAGAGTCTGTTTCTAATATCTTACCAGGTCACAGCTCTCCTGACACTATTTTATATTTTTCTGATGGTATTGCGTTAGAAGGTATCATAAATGAAGACATTGATCAAGACAGCTTTGCAATAGACTATACAAATACATTTCCAGGCAATAGCCCCACCCTAGAAATTTATGGGAATTGCTGGAAATCTCTACAGATCGACCCTTTCATGCCAGATTCAGGAACCATATTACAGGTATTTGCCAAGATCGATAGTATTTCTGAAATCCAAGGTATTGGTTTTTCAAACGGCGAAAATTCTATTCGGTACTCATTTTCAGGTTATGAAACTCTGGATATTGAAGAATGGATACCGGTGTATCAAGGTGTCGGACAAATTGGATCATGGCATTCATATAGGATCCCTATTGGTGATGATTGGCTTGCCTGGTATGATTCTTTATCAGTTCTAAATGAGGTACATTTCATAAACGACCATGATGACACGAGTAGTGCTCCTGGGAGTGTGTACTTTAGCATGGTAAGAGATATAACACCGGACCTTCCTATCGAACCATCGGTTTCAATTGAATTTGATTTAACAAACTTTAGAAACGAGCGTGATGATCAAATAGTTACAGCTTCATTCTACTCTACTATTCAGGACACTGACTCATATGCATTTTCTTACAATTGGGAATTTGGAGACGGGGAATCATCGGATGAGGCCAACCCAGTCCATGATTACATCATTGAGGATGACCATGATTATACAGTTATTTTAACTGTTGAAGATGAAACAGGTCGACAAGGATGGGCAACTACAACAATCCAAGTTGATCAAGGGAATTCTTCTTTCCCATTAAAATTTAATTTTGTTGGTGATATCATGATGGGTAGAAGGTTTGAAGAAATTGATGGCATTATCACGACACAAGGTGTGAATGCTCTTTTTGAACCAACTCGCCATTTACTTGGTATGTCAGCAGATATAACGGTTGCTAATCTTGAAATACCACTTTCAGATCAAGGATATCCTCATCCATCAAAGAGTATTATCTTTCGCTCTGCGCCTCAAAACATAGCTGGTTTAATCTATGCAGGGATTGATGTTGTCTCCTTAGCAAATAATCATATTCTAGATTATATGGAACCAGCAATGATCCAGACACAAAATATTTTAAGTGAAGCAGGAATCATTCACTCAGGAGCAGGTATGAATAGTTATGAGGCTTACCTACCAGCATTCAAATCAGTTAAAGGCCAGACGATTGCTTTCCTTGCTTCAAGTGACCGAACAGGGCAATATAATAACTACCAACCGTACTTGAATGCTGGGGTAAATAAACCAGGGTTTGCTTACATGACACCTTACTATTTAAAACAACAGATCCAGTCAGTGGAAGAAGTTGCGGATCTAATAGTAGTAGAAATGCATGCAGGTAGTGAATATTCCTACTCACCGGGTGCGGATTATGATTCATATACCCCGATTGAAGACTTTGCAGATCTTAGAACTAACCCTGCCAGTGGAACTGGTTTTCAAATGATGGAGAAAAATGGAATGGAAGCCGAAGATTATTCATGGAGATTAGATCGACCACAAATGTGGGATAGAGCCATAAGACATTTTACAATAGATGAGGGTGCCGATATTGTTGTTGTTCATCATCCTCACATTATTCAAGGTTTAGAAATGTACGATGGAAAATTGATTGCTCATTCTTTAGGCAATTTTATATTTGACCTCAATTATCCTGAAACCTATCCATCAATGATCTTGAATGCGGAAGCAGATGAATCTGGCTTCACAGCTTTTTCAATTGATCCAGTATATATCGATGATTACCTGACCGTGCCAGCAAAGGGAGATCTAGGTAATTATATTTTGGACTATATTGCTATGCGTTCAAAAGAACTAAACACATTTGTGCATGTAGATAATGATAATCAACGTGCGTACGTAATTATTGATAGTTTAGCAATGCCCTCTAGCATTGTTGATTATAATGCCTGGATAGTTAATTATAAACCATTTGAACTGAATGGCGAATCATATTTTCATTCCGACCCAATTCCTTTAACAAAACCTGGTAGTATATCACGAATATTGGAAGGCGACCCATCCATTACGCATTATCGTTTAGGAAGAGAAAAGATCTGGATGAAAAACTTCGAAGATGAAGGAAGCTCTCTTTGGAATTTGAATAGTATAAATGAAATGATCCAAGATTCTGTTGTTCGAAAAGGAGGAGCAGCATTAATGCATATAAGGTCAGAGAACTCTCCAGATAATATCGTTACAAACCTCGAAGAGCGCATACCTTTCAAGAATGAACATCAACACACAGTTCATGGTTTTATTAAGACTGAGAATGGAAAAGAAGTTACAATTGAGGTTCGTTGCGCAAATGGTAGATCGGGTGAAAGCTTATTTACAGCATCTATGGGTGATTCGATATCAGGGTCTAATAATTGGCAAAAATATTGGGGTGATATCCCAATTGATGAAGGTGCAAATTATTTCGATATCAGGCTGAATAGTGGTGTGCCAGATTCAGGGTTTGCATTTTCATGGTTTGATGATGTGGGGTTAGTTGAATGGGATAGTCTTAAAGAAATTTCACAATATCCTATTTCAATATCTCATCCTAATGACTATGAGTATGTACAATTATTTTTTAATGAACCTCAGCCTGAATCATTTGGATTACAGATACAAAATACAATTTTTGGAGACCTAGATCATTTAACAGCATTACCAAAAGTTGTGGCCCCTATCATAACCACACCTGATTATTTCTATTTTTATGATGAGTCAACAGGGCCTGTTGGTGAAAGGATTTGGAAATCTGATGGAGAAATAATTGGCTATGGTTCGACACCCGAACTTTATTGCGAAGATCCAGGTGTCTATGAAATTTCACTTACAGTTTATGGCCCAAATGGACAAGAGAACACAACATCCTTTTCTGTAATTGGATTAGAACCTGGTTCAGCACAATATGAGATTGGTGATGTTAATGGAGATGGGGTCATAACAGTTGTGGATGCACTATTATGTTCAAATTATATACTAGGTCTTTTTAATCTCCAGCCTCAAGAATTCCTTGCAGCAGATGCAGACGGTAATAACCTAATTGATATATTCGATGTACTATTGGTCTCAGATATGTCAGATCAATAAATTCAATACCTGGTTCAAATTTGATATAACTTTTCGACCGGTCTTTTCCAGACGCTCACGATTAATATGCCCGTGGTCAACCAATATGCAATCTATTTTCATGGCCTCAGCGACTTCGCTATCATGAAGAGTATCACCCACCATAATGATCTCATCTTTATCATATGGTAATTCATCTATAAAAGATAGGCCCAATTCTATTTTACCTGTAGCATATTGATTATCAATTCCTTTTATCCAGCTAAAGTATTCTGTTAATTTGTGGTCTTCCACCCATCCAAGTAAAAACTCATGCTTACCCGCAGAGAGAATTGACTGTGTGATATTATAAGATCTTATTTTCTCCAAAACTGAGCTCGCTGACATATGTAAGTTTGCGCGATAAAAGTTTTCTCCATAAAATTTAACAAACTCATCACCCGCAATTTCAAATGGCTCTTTTTTAAAATCGAATCCTAAATCTTTGTAGTAATCCTTTACTGGGAACGTAAAAACGTTCATGTAGGTTTCTTCTGTAATAGAGGAGAGTCCTCTTTTGACTAGACCATTATTGATTCCATCTACACAAAGCCATCTATCATCAATAAGAGTACCGTTCCAATCCCATATTATATGTTTCAATTTCATGTGTAATCCCCTACAAAACTTCGGGCAGAACAATCAAAAATGGGATAACTTTTCGGTGTATGTTGCCATTATTTATAAATAGACTTTCAAAACGCCTAGGTGAACAACTGCCAGGAGAGGCAGCCCATAAAATAATGATGATTGAATCGAAGAGTTTCACATTCACTGAAGATAAAAAAAAGAAACCTGCTGCTGTATTATTACTTCTATACCCAATTGATAATGAATGGTATTTTTTTTTAACAAAGCGTACCAATATAGTGGAACATCATAAGGGGCAGATTTCTTTACCAGGAGGCATGATTGAAAAAAATGAATCTTATAAAAATGCTGCACTAAGAGAAACTCATGAAGAGATCGGTGTTACGAGTGATGAAATAAATATTTTAGGCTCTTTGACACCTTTCTATGTACCTGTTTCAAAATTTAAGATCTTTCCTTTTGTAGGATGGGCAATAAAAAAACCCAAAACTTTTATGCATAGCATTGAAGTAGATCGTATCTTTTCTCCTTCAATTAAAAATTTAATGCACAAAAAAACGAAAAAAGAAAAAAAAGGTATGCTAACTGATCGATCTATAGCAATCCCCTATTATGATCTGGGTGGTGAAGTAGTTTGGGGAGCAACCTCTGTTATCTTGGCAGAGTTTAAAATGATACTCGAGGATATTGTATGAGTTTAGGCGAATGGCTAAAAGCCTTATCTGCTATCGATCAGGTAATCTTATTAGGTCTATATGGATTATGTATATATCTAAGCAAAGTTACCTTAGAAATGTTAATTGAATACTACGATGTAAAAAAGGAGCACAACAAATTCCGCGTTCAATTTAGAGTTTCTCCTGCAGCGCTACTTACATTAGCTTTTGTATATAGTTTTTTACTCTACCAGATCTTGGAAGCGATGTTTGAATTTATGCCATGAGCTATGGAGCAACTTAATTTTTGCCTGTTTATTGTTAATATTAATTTTCGCACACTAAGTTTAAACGTCCTTAATACCTGTAGATTAATATTTTTTATAAAAAGAGCTTCATGAAGAGATGTCTGAATCAAACAAAAAAATATTTGTACTAGATACAAATGTGATCCTGCATGATGCAACTTGCATTGAAAACTTTGAAGATAATGATGTTGTGATACCTATTTCTGTTCTAGAAGAATTAGATCAGTTTAAACGTGGTAATGAACAAATACACTATAATACACGAGATTTCCTTAGAAGCTTAGATGAATTATCAATTAATTCTGAAAATGGAGAATTAGATAAATTTGAGGGAAAGGTTAGAGTGGTCGTTAACCATAATTGGCATCCAGATGTAGAAGCAACATTTAATGAGGATTCCCCAGATAATCGAATTATAAACTGTGCTTATAAAATTCATCAAGATAATCTTGAACAGAGTTTGATATTAGTATCCAAGGATACGAATATGAGACTCAAAGCACGATCTCTGGGTCTAGAGGCAGAGGATTATACAACTGACGCTGTAGATAACGTAAGTGAGATCTATTCTGGTATCAAACTTATTGAGGATGTTAGCTCAACTGATATTGATTTGATTTGTCAATCACATGGGGTTGAGGTTGATGAGATAAAATCAGTTGAGATGCCGAATCCAAATGAAAATTTTATTTTAAGAAATGGACAAAAATCTATCTTAGCATCTTTTGATCCGTTTGATAAAAAGATAGTTCAAATTGATAAACCTAACGCTTATGGGATAATGCCAAGAAATGCAGAACAATCCTTCGCTTTGAACATACTATTGGATAATCGAATCAAATTAACTACAATATCTGGAAAGGCAGGGACAGGAAAAACCCTATTGGCTTTAGCCGCAGCACTTGAAAAACGAAAAGAATTTCGACAAATTTTTCTATCAAGACCCATAGTTCCTCTAAGCAATAGAGATATTGGATTTCTACCTGGAGATATACAGTCAAAATTAGACCCATATATGCAGCCACTATTTGATAACCTTTCTGTGATCCGCCACCAATTCAAGCATAATGATAAAAGAGCTCTCAGGATAAATGCTATGCTAGAAGAAGATAAATTATTAATTACCCCACTCACATATATCCGTGGTCGTAGTTTACAAAAGTCATTTTTTATCGTAGATGAGGCACAAAACTTGACTCCCCATGAAGTAAAGACAGTAATTACAAGAGCTGGAGAAGGAACAAAAATAATTTTCACAGGTGATATTCACCAGATTGACCACCCTTACTTAGATAAGAGGTCTAATGGGCTCACTTATCTGATCAGCCGCATGAGAGGACGTGAATTGTTTGCCCATATTACATTAAAAAAAGGCGAGCGTAGCGAACTCGCTGAGCTCGCAAGCAATGTATTGTAACTATAATATCAAAGCCATGAGTACATCAACGATACCTTATCTAAAAAATTTAATTGAAGTAAAAAAGTTAATCCCCTAGAATATCTTCTAGTTTTTTATCAACCTTTTCTTCAACCATCTTTCGCGTAGATTCCTTAGCCTCATTAATTGATTCTGAGGCAGACTCTTTAACCCTGTCTACACTTTCTGAAACAGACTCTTTTAATTGATCAATATTCTTGGGTACTTCTTGACCTGTATAATTTAAATAAATAACATAAATGATCAATAATACTCCAAACATAAAAACCCATTTAATGATCTTCTTAATTAATGAATATACCAGCAAAATAGTTAGTACAACTGCAATTGCCATATACACAGGGTTTGAGAATAGTGTATCTATTAGTACTTCCATATTAAGATCAATCTGAAAAGGAACCGGTTCATGATTAGGACAAATCTAATTAATTTTAATAATGCGTTATATAAAACTCGTAATCCTATTTAGCTGCTTAACAGCGCAATCAAAATATCCTGCTGATTCATTATTGAAGTCGAATCAAACTCCCCTCCTTTATAAATTTGGTCTCATACCCATTTCTGCTTGGCAACGGATTTCATATAATTCTAATTTTTTCAACTGCCAATTTTACCCCAGTTGCTCAAATTATGGTGCCCATGCAATCAGTGAATATGGACTTATACGTGGAGGGGTAATTGCATCTGATAGAGTCATTCGATGCAACCCTTTTGCAATATATTACCATATAGATACAGATCGACCATTTGATGAGTTAGAGGGTAGATTAATTGATCCAATAGCACAAACGCAATCACTCACAAAAGATCCATCTCCTTTTTTTGCTGCATTATTATCTTCAATTATCCCTGGTTCAGGTCGTATTTATTCAGGAAGATTTTTTGATGGGCTTATAGGTCTTTGGACATTTTATTTGACAAGTAGTTCAGCTTATTTCGCGATAAAAGATGAGCGAACTGTCGCTGGTCCTTCCCTAGCCATTGTGGCAACATATGTATATTTAGGAGAAATATATGGCGCATGGAGGACCGCAAAATATTACCAAAGATCAAGAGACTAGTGTAGAGCCACCGACTGGATTCGAACCAGCGACTTGTTCATTACGAATGAACTACTCTACCAACTGAGTTACGGTGGCAGTAATCATTTATATAAAATTATGACAAAATTTTACACCATAATGATGTAAAATCGTAAAGTGTTCAAATTCTTATCTTTAAATGAAAGTTAATATTCATAATAAATAATGATATTTATATCCTCACAAAATATTTTTAGAAAAATTGGCAAAAATATAAATGCTATCGTCGTTTCAGCAATATTTCTAGTTACGTTGAACTCTAGTGTGTTTTCAAGAAATATGAACTATTTGGATTTTGAGGTATTTGTAAACAATAATCCATACCCAGCAAATATATTTGTTCATACAACACGTTCTTACCCCAGATATATGGCAATAATTGATACATTAATTAATCCTGTCTGGGTCGTTAACTCTGCCCACCTTGGACTTGATTTTAAGGTCAATCAAGAAAACTTATCTTATTTTAACGGTGGAAATAATTCATGGATCTTATTAAATGAATATATGAATGAAATAGATACGCTAGAATGTGCAAATGGGTATTATGCAGATTTTCACGATCTACAATTACTCGATGATGGCGGCTATATTCTTCAAGCATATGATTCAATCACAGTTGATATGAGCGGAATAGACCCTGGTGGACTAACCGATGCAGTTGTGATCACATTGGTCATCCAAGAATTTGATTCAGATAAAAATCTTATTTTTGAGTGGCACGCTTGGGAACATCTAGATATAGCGAACTATCAGCACCTTGACCTTGCAGATAATGTAATACACTGGATGCATGGCAATAGCATTGATGTTGATATAGATTCCAATATAATCATATCAAACAGAAGAAGCAGTGAGGTCATAAAGATCGATCGATATAGTGGTCAAATAATTTGGATACTCGGCGGTCCAAATAATGAATTCAGTATCATAAATGATCCTTATAACGGATTCAGCCGGCAACATGATGTGAGAAGAATTGAAAATGGTAATATTCTCGTATTTGATAATGGCAATGACCATGAACCGCCAATATCAAGAGCTCTAGAATATCAATTAAACGAAAGTGAAAAAACTGCGGAACTCGTATGGGATTTTTCTCATCCTAATGGATATGTTGGACTTTCAATGGGCAGTATTCAAAGGTTACCAAATAATAATACTTTGATTAATTGGGGAAGGCTCGCCGAAGAAGGTGGTGTCTTTACAGAGGTAGATTACGATAAGAACATTGTACTCGATATTCAATATCCAGAATCAGTTCATTGCTACAGAGTAACGAAATCAAATTGGAGTTTTGATATAAACTTAATAACTGGTGACACAAATTTAGATAACACACTGGATGTCATGGATATAAGCCTGATCGCTGATTATGTGAGCCAAGATGTGTCCATTCTAGATATTTATCACTTGTTCAGGTTCGACATTAATAAAGATCGAAGTATTGATGACATTGATATAAATTTACTTGCTCAAATTATAATTGGTTTATAAGCCTTACTTAGCTGCCCTCCCTCATTTATTAGCTAAAGCTCAAATGGAAGTCAAATTAATCTATTTTTTAAGTTTATCCTTCCCTTTTTAGATATGTCTGTAAAAATGTAAGAATTTTTCCGTAGCCTTCAATTTCATTTTCTTTCTTACGAAAACCATGTCCTTCATCATCAAAAACAACATACTCAACTGGAATTCCATTTGCTACAAGGCCTTCAACAATCTCATCCGACTCAATTTTTAAGACCCTTGGATCGTTTGCACCTTGAAGTACCATAACTGGATTTTTGACTCTATGAGCGTGGAATACCGGAGAAATATCATAAAGCCTGACTGAATCTGCAGTAGTGGGGTCACCCATTTCTTTGTAAAGCGCATTCCGAAAAGATTCCCAATATGGAGGTATTGATTTTAATGTTCTCAGCCAATTGGTCACTCCAAAAATATTAACACCAACTTTGAATTCATCAGGAGTAAACGTCATTGCTGCCATTGTCATATAACCACCATAACTACCTCCAATTATTCCTATCTTGTTTGCATCTATATAATCTTGAGTTTGAAGCCATTTCTTACCCCAAATACAGTCCTTAAGATCTTTATCTCCATGGTTAAGATCATCCATTTTGTAGAATGTTTTTCCGTATCCACTACTTCCGCGATTATTTACCGCTAAAATTGCATATCCATGATTTACTAAATATTGAATGAGAGAGAAATAGCCTGTGCGACTTTGACCTCCAGGACCACCATGAACCCATACTAGAGCTGGCGATTTATTTTTTTTGGTCGCATTTAAAGGTTTATAGTAAATAGCTGGTATTTCAAGACCATCAAACGATGGATATCTAACCACTTCAGCAGAAACCAAATCATCAGCATTTATTTCGGGGTTTAAAGTTTTAGTAAGTTTCTTCAATTCTTTACTGATCATATCATAAACATATATATTATTTGGACTTTTTGAAGTACCTATTGTCAGTCGAATTTTATTTTCACTTTCGGAAAAGCTGGCTCCTTTTATATCTCCATCAGGTATTTCAGGAAAATAAACATCAGAATTATTGAATAAATCTTTAATAAATAGAGTGTTTTTTCCATCTTCGTTAATAGCTATAACTCGATACTTCTCATTTTCACTTAAATAACTATATATCACATCCCAGTTAGTTTGAAATAATACTTCTTCCTCTCCTGTATCAATTTCATATTTAACTAAATAGGAAAACTCCTTGCCTTTATCAGTAATAAAAAAGAAATACTTATTATCCTTACTAAAGCCTGATGAACTATAACTACCTGGTTCTTCAGATAATTCAATTGTAGAGTTATCGATTCTATTAGTAAGAAATAATTTATTTTCGCTGGTTGTAACAGATTGGCTGAATGCGAACCAGATTTCATCCTCTGACATATTGGAAATGTTAATACCATTATCATTCTGATAGAGCATTTCAGATTCCCAATTATCAATATTCATTTTATAAAAATCAAAAAACTGAGAATTTCGTTTGTTTGATACATAATACATTGATTTCTTGTCTTTACTCCAGCCACTAAAACTTGCTTTTTCATTTTCACCTGAAGTAAGGTCGGTTGTCACGCCATCTTCATTCATTATGAAGATATGATTCAGTTCATTACCACCTTTATCCGCTGAATACAAAATCTGATTAGTGCCTGGCAAATAATCAATTGCAAAAAAGGATTCCTTTTCAGAGAATGTCTTCTGAGTTTTTTCTCCTGAAGCAATATCAATTTCATACACGTTAAAGATTCCTGATTCATCACTACTAACTAATAGTTTAGTTTCATCATTAGAAAAAGTACCACCGCCTATCCGGTTGTTTTGATAGAATTGTTTTATTGAATATTTTGTGGGTGTATACGTTCCCGTGCAGGCTACCATAAATAGCAATGCAGTAAAAGATGCCAAATGTGTTTTTAAAAAAAAATTTAATTTATGTTTATTTATTATCATTTTATTTTCCCTATTATAGAAATCATACTAATACGTTTTGGATAAATTCAGAAATTTTGGTTATATATTCACTGTTTATCGAGCGGTTGGTATAAAACAACAGGTTATCCCTAAAAACAGAAAAGCCCTCTTTTCAGAAAGCTTTTAATTGAGATTCTGTTTTATCATATTTAACAGGACAAGTATCCAAACCTCTAACTTTTTGGTTATAAGACCTATTTGATCAATAGGCTTCAATTTCTAAAAGTTCTACTTCAAATATCAGGGTTGCGCCTGGTGGAATGACATTGCCTGCACCTCTATCACCATAGCCTAGCTCAGGCGGTATAGTTAATTTTCGTTTCCCCCCAACTTTCATGTCCTTCACCCCTTGGTCCCAGCCTTTAATAACTGATCCGACTCCAAGCGTGAATGTGAATGGATCACGGCCAGGATTTAATGAAGAATCAAAAATGGAACCATCTTCTAGTGTACCTGTATAATTGACAACAACTTTATTATAGTCTTTTGCTCCCTCTCCTTCTCCAACAACCAAGTCTTCAATCACCAATCCATTATCCATGGTCTTAACGCTCCTTTTATTACTATCGCAGCTATTAATTAGAAAAACAATAAGCAGCGATAATATTTGATATGAAAATTTCATTTGATGTCCATTCATTAACTAATTTAAAAGTGCTGTAAATTTACCTTATCATGTCTCGCACACAAACTTTATTGACATAATGAATTCTTCATTAACATATAAAACTTTAAGAGTTGCTCTTTACCTGAATTTATTATCCATATTATTTGCTGATGAGAGACTATACCTGAAACAAGCAAAGACACTTGAGAATAAAACGATTAAAGGGCAATCGATAAAATTTATTTCTGGAGATGTGATCTTTACTAAGGGCGACCTTATCCTTAATTGCGAAAAAGGCCGGCACTATGAGAAAACTGAACTAGCTGTTTTATTCAAGAATGTTTCGGCCATTCAAGAACAGCGAACATTGACATGTGATACTATAAAATTTTTTTCAAAAGAAGACCGACTTCTTAGCATTGGTAGCTCTCATGTCTGGGATCAAGATTACGATCTTAAAGCTGACTCTATCACTGTTTTCACAGAACAAGATAGTGGAGTGGCTCTAGGGAATGTTATCTTGAATCAAAAAGGACAGATCATCAAGGCAAATAGAATAGAATACCAAAAAGACAAAGAACAAGATGGAGTGTCCTATACTGCAATTGGGAATGTTATTATTGAGGATTCTTCTCGTACTGCAAACTGTGGGAAAGCAAGGTACGACCGTAAAAATGAGGTCACGACATTAGAGATCAACCCTATAATAACCGAAAATGATAGAGTCTTATCAGGAAGCAAGATTATCCTCCAATACAACGAAGAAGAATTAGATAGGCTCCATATTCCTAAACAAGCACTCGCAATAACTCCAATCGAAGGATATCAGGAGTCAATAGTTGATTCCCTAAAAACGGGTGATACTTTGAGATTTAAAGACCGTATGGAAGGTTCTCAATTGACAAGTTATTTTAAAAATGGCAACCTTGATTCATTGAGGATCGTAGGAATGGCAAAAACATTATATCATGTTTTTGAAGATTCTATATACCAAGGTAAAAACAATGCTTCTGGTGATACTATAATTATGATGTTCCTGGAAGATGAATTGGATGTGTTGAAAGTAATTGGAGGGTCAGAAGGGAAGTATATTCCTGACTCAATCTCAAATGATGTCGACCATCCAATCATATATTCCGCAAACTATATTAAATATAGGTTAAAAGATGATGAATCAGATTTTGAAGGGAAGGTTAAGATTAAACATGATAGAACAGATCTGGACGCAGGTTTTGTGAGCGTTAATTGGCAAAACAATTTGTTGAAGGCTTTACCAAGGTTAGCATCTGATACTATCAGTGAGCCTCTTTTCCCTGTCATAAAAGAAGACGGGCGTGACCCTATGACAGGTGATGCCATGATATACAATCTAAAAACTCGCAAAGGGAAGATCACCAAAGGACAAACTAAAGCAGATGATGGATATTACACCGGTAGGAAGATCCGAAACGAATCGCAGAAGGTCATTTTCATTGAGAACTCTACTTACACCACATGTGACCTAGATACAGCACATTTCCATTTTGAATCAAAAAAAATGAAAATAATTCAAAATGATATTGTTGTTGCACGTCCTATCATTCTTCACCTTGGGCAGATACCAATATTTGGTATTCCATTAGGAATCTTTCCTCATAAAGGAGGACAGCGTCATTCTGGTTGGATAATGCCCTCCTATGGAGACAATAAAAATCGAGGTCAGTACATACAAGGGTTGGGCTTTTATTGGGCACCAAGTCAATACTGGGATTCAAAATTCACTTTGGGATTTGGAGATAAACAAGGTGCTACGTTCAGGGTCAATACTCAGTATCGCGTTCGATATAAATTTAGTGGAAGCTTGAATTTTTTTAATCGCCAATACCTGAGTGGAACCAGTGATATCATGGATCTCAAAGATGATCGAAGTACAAGTACTACATTAAGATGGGCTCATAAGCAAGAGTTAAGAAATAACCAATCCCTAAATGCTAATGTCACATACTCAACCAGCGGTGATTATAACAAAAAATATGGAATATCAGAGGCCGAGCGCATGAATCAAAAAGCTATATCTAATATGTCTTATTCAAAACGATGGCCTAAATCAAAAAATTCATTTAGTACAAATTATTATTCCAACCTAGATCTACTCATAGATGAAAAAACAGACCCGGGAAGCAATTACTATGTTAAACCAACCCGAGCGGGAACCCAGATCAATATTGAAAATAAAACTTTTCCAAAATTTTCTTTTAGACACGGACAAAGCAATCTTTTTCCAACAACCGCGACTAAGAAAAAATGGTATAATACTATTTCATGGAATTATGGACTGAATTATACGAATACAGATCGAAAATATTATGAGTCAGTAGAGATTGATAGTGCGCTTTATGGTTGGGATAGATACCCTAATGGTAATCTATTAGAGCAAAATGAAAAGAATGATGGATGGGTCCATACATCCAGCATAAATGCACCCCAAAAGTTATTCAAGTATATCTCTATTAATCCCAGCTTAAGTTTAAAATCTGCTTGGGTCAATGAGACACAGGAAGGAATTTGGAATGGCTCCACATTTGATAAATCACCAAAACAGGGTTTTGCAGCACGTACTACTGGCTCTTTTGCAATGAGTGCTAACACGCAGATCTATGGTCTATTTTCAATTCCCATTGGACCTGTTAAAGCAGTACGGCACGTTATTTCTCCCTCGATTGGTTATTCGTGGACACCAGATTTTTCAAAGCCATTTTTTGGAAATGACCTAGGTTATGTTATTACAGAAAAAGATTCAATTGGCAATGAAATATTTCATGACCGTTTTGCAGGAACAATGGCTGGCGGGACACCTCGTTCTGAAAGAAAATCAATGAACTTCGGTTTAAATAATATTTTTCAGGCTAAGATAAAAAAAGGTGATAAAGAAAAGAAAGTGGACCTGATGAACTGGCGTATGAATTCGAGTTACAATTTTGCTGCAGATTCAATGAGACTTGCAAACCTTCGTTCTAGTGTCCGGTCAAAAATTGCAGGGAAACTAAATCTAGATCTGAGTATGACCCATGATTTTTATCAATTTGATGAAAGCCTAAATCGCCGAACTGCAGAGCTTAATAAAAACGATAATGGAATCATATCACCTAGATTGACAAGTGCCCGATTATCAACTGGGTTTAGAATGACTGGAATGCCCTGGAATGACCCAAAAGCAACAGCGGATTCTGATATGGATTCAACAGAATT
>CACEUX010000020.1 GCA_902562835.1 uncultured Fidelibacterota bacterium | reverse complement strand
ATTTCCAGTATAAAGTTGAGCCATCATAACAGCTGTCTCGTCTGCTTCAGTTCCAGATGCATTAAAAAATACTTTTTCTAGATTGCCTGGTGCCAATCCAACAAGCTTTTCTGCAAGTTCAACGACAGGTATACTAGGATAAAGAGACGAAATATGACTTAGTCGATCGACCTGTGCTTTCACTGCTGTGTTTACTTCATCATTCGCATGACCAACGGACACAGTGAGAATGCCACCAAAAAAATCTAAATATGAATTTCCATCACTATCTGAAACATAAAACCCCTTTCCTTTTTCAATAACCAATGGCTCTTTGTAAAAGTTTTTTATAGCATCAAATAAATATTTTTTATGCTTTTTTCTGATCGAATCACTAGTGCGCATTATTGATCCTCTTCACCAAACCACCAGTCCTTTTTATTATGGTCATAATCAATAAAAATATGTTTTGCTTCTCTAAACTCTTCTAAAGCCTCAACCCCATGCTCCCGGCCAATACCGGATTGTTTCATCCCTCCGAATGGTGCAGCGATATTTTCCATAAGAGGACTGTTGATACAAACAGTTCCAGATTTGATCTTGTCTGCTGCGGTTAAAGCACGTTCAATATCCTTTGTGAAGATAGTACATCCTAAACCATACTTGGTCGAGTTTGCCATTTCCACTGCTTCACTCATAGAAGCCACTTTTTGAATAGGTATGACCGGACTAAAAGACTCTTCAGTAACTATATCCATTTCTGATGTTATGTTATCAAATACAGTTGGCTCATAGAAATAACCACTATCAAACTGGTCGGATCTTTTACCACCCGTGAGGACTCGACCGCCTTGCTCTTTGGCCAATCTCACTTTATTTATAGTATTATTAAACTGGCTCTCTGAAGCCATTGGACCGATATCCACATCATCATCCATAGGGTCTCCGAGCCTTACTTTTTTTGCTTCCTCTACTAGTGCTTCAGTAAATCTGCTTACTACTGAATCGTATACATATACCCGCTCAACAGAAGTGCACACTTGACCTGAATTAACGAAACCACCCCAAGAAGTCCCTTTCGCTGCCACTTCAATATCGGCATCATCGCAAACGATAACAGGGTCTTTTCCGCCTAGCTCCAATGATACTTTTTTTAGGTTATCAGCAGCTAATTTTGCTATTCTCTTTCCAGTACGCACAGACCCAGTAAATGTAATAATAGGTACTTGAGGATGTTTTACAAGAGCTTCCCCTGCCTCTCCACCAAAACCTGTGATGACATTTATGACACCAGATGGCATATCCCCAACTACAAGTTCTGCCCAATGTAAAATAGATAAGGACGTGATCTCACTTGGTTTCATTATGATCGTATTCCCTGCTGCTAATGCGGGTGCAAGTTTCCAACCCATGAGAGATAAAGGATAGTTCCATGGTATGATACAACCCACAACACCATAGGGCTCATATCGGACCAATGACATTGATTTCTGATCTACCGGAGCAACCATTCTTCCAACTTGGTCACGGGCAAGTTCACTATAATATTCAAGATATTCAGCTAGGTCATCGATCTCAGTCAAAGCATCTTTGTAAGGTTTCCCCATTTCTGAAGATATTGTCTTCGCTATTTCTTCAGCATATTCTCTTGATCTATTTGCTAGAGCTCTTAAATGATCACGGCGCTCACCTGCAGTGAGGTTACTCCAATCATAAAATGCATTCTTAGCTGCTTCAACTGCAATCGCCACATCCTTTTCATCACTGGCAGGAACGTTTGTGATCACTCTTTCAGTAAAGGGGTTTATAACATCGAATGTTTTACAATTTTGTGCGTCGCACCATTCATTATTGATAAAATTCTTAAATATCATTTTTGCCCCTTTGTGAACTTTTCAAGAATTTGTTTTATATCCTTTACAAATAAAAAGAATACAGTTATGGAACCAATACCAAGAAAGACTACTGTGATCCACGTAAATATTTCCCAATAACTCAAGGTCTTATCCTTTTATCAAGTACATAACCTATAAAAAATCCTATAAATGAAATTGGGACTGTAATATACATGACAAATTCCTGTATAAAATCTATGCCAAACCACTGCACAATATAGGTCTCTTCCTCAATATCAAACTTGCCCATGGTCATTATATAAATATTGAGTATTACTGTGGTTAAAAGCCCCGAACTCGAACTTATAAACCCTGCAAGCGGTCTTCTAAAGTCTTTTATATACAGACCTAATAAGATCGGTATCAATGTGCTTGATATTAATATAGATGCCAAGAAGACCCACAAGCCCAACATCTGATCAAAAGCTGTTGCCATACCAAAGCCCAATACCCAAGATAGAAGGATGCCATATCGGGTCGTACGAATCAATTCATCATCAGTGGCTGTTGGCTTTATTGCAGGCTTATATATATCATATGCAGCATTCCCCCCAGCAACAAGACAGTAAGAGTCTAAGGTTGACATCTCTGTAGAAAGGACCCCCGCCAGAAACAAACCCACTAAGCCAGTAGGAAGAGCGGCAACAACAACTGTTAAAAGTGCAGCATCTGGTGCGACATCGGCAGGGAGTAATCCTTTGATCACTCCTGCTTTAGCGGACATTGCTAGTATAGTTATAAGCCAATCATATGATCCCCATATAAAGATCCCAATTATTAGTGCATTGCGAACATTCTTATATGATCTTGCAGCAAATATTCTTTGATAAAATGTTGGTTCTACCAAAACGGATAAGCCAGTAGAAGCATAAATAATTATAAGAAGAATATCTAGATCACCCATGGTATCAAAATAACTTTGAGGAAGCACCTCTATCATTGCATTGAACCCACCAATAAATTTCATAGCAAAAGGAAAGGCGAATGCGATGACCAGGCACATCATAACAAATTGAATTGAATCTGTAAGGGCCACAGCCCAAAATCCACCCGTAAGCGTATATACTAATGCGATCCCCCCTAAGATCAACATTCCTGTAATAGGCTCCCACCCAAGTATCACATCCCCTAGCATTCCAAATCCATATAATGATAATGCAGGTAAAGAATAAATAAAAGATGTAACAGCTCCAACGTACCTTGTCTTTCTTCCATAATATGAATCTAAAATATCAGGTAGGCTTTTAAAATCCTCCTCTCTTAAACGCTTAGATAACAAAAGGGCAGCGATCAAATAGAATGCATATGTTGGACGAGCATAACCAAACCATGCTACGACACCATCTGTAAATGCAAGTTGAGTATCGCCAAATAAAACATCAATACCATAATAAGTAGAAATAAGAGTAGTAATCAACAAAGGTGTAGTAAGGGACCTACCTGCTAGAAAAAAGTCATCAAAATCTGAATGCTTTTTTGCAAACCATAGTCCAACTCCAATCATTCCAGAAAGGTATACAAAAATAATGGCATAATCGATGGTTGCTAGAGGATACATCTCAGGATATCCAGTCTAAAAATCGATAATATTGGGCCGCGAAGGGAAGAAACCAAGGGTCTTTGCGATAAAAGAACATTGTTTGATGAGATATTTCTTCAAATGGACTACGTTGCTTTTGACCTGATAAAAGGAGTCCCATTTCATTACCTAGGTAAGTAGCAATAGATAACCCATGTCCACCATACCCAAAAGCATAATGGATACCATTGACTTTCCCTATATGTGGCATAAGATCAAATGTGATTCCTAGCTTGCCTGTCCAAGTATGCGTGAATTCCACATCCTCAAGGTCAGGAAACACCATCCTAACCTGCTTAGATAAAATTGATGCACTTTCATTTAGATCAAGATCAGTACTTAGATCGTTACGCCCGCCCCAGAGCATCCGCCCATCTGGCGTAAGTCTAAAATAATTAATGAACCATTTTGAATCATAGAACATGCGACCTTTAGGACTCAATTTTTTCTGGAGATCGGCTGAGAGTGGTTCAGAAACTATAATATAACTTCCAACCGGAAATATTTTTGGTTTCAATTCTGGGATAAGCATATCTGTATAACCATTTGTAGCAATGATCACATCATTGGCAATAATAGACCCACGACTTGTGGTGATTTCATATTTTGAACCGTTCTTGCCTACTGAATTAACATTGCATCCTTCACAGAGGTAAGCGCCTAGTTCAGAAACAGACCTTGCTAATCCATATAAATATTTAGCAGGATGTAGCCCCCCACTAACCTCATCTGACAAGCCTCCAAAGTAGAATTCAGTTCCAATCTCTGTGTTTATATCTTCCTTAGGAACTATCGTTTTGGCATGTCCTAATTCTCGTTTGATCCAATCAGCATATTCAGGAAGTTTGTCAAAGTGAGATTGCTTACAAGCAAGGGCAATATGCCCCTTACGGGACCAATCGCAATCTATTTTGTGCTCATCAATGATCTCTTCTAAAAGATCTATAGCCTCTACTGATGCTTTCCAAAATTCACGTGCATATTCCATCCCATATTTTTTATATATCTTAAATATGTCCTGCTTCAAACCAGGAGTCGCCATCCCTCCATTCCTTGAACTAGCGCCCCAACCAATACTATGTCTTTCTAAAACAGCAACTGAGATATTAGAACATGCTAGAATTCTTGCAGCTGCAAGACCAGTATATCCACTACCAACTATTGCCACATCTACCTTCTCAGGTAGTGTTGATGAGACCTTTGAATCATTACTTGGGGAATACTGGTCTGTCCAGTATACTTCTGATCTCATAGCTTTATTTGACTGCCGCCTTAACAGATTCCTGGAATATATTTAATGTTTTATCAATGATCTCTTCTGTATGTGCTTCACACAAGAACCAAGGCTCTCTTGGATCATCTTCTATCCAGACACCGCGGTTATACATATTATTCATAATTGTTTCATACAGGCCATCATCACTGTATGCGAGGTCACGTACTTCTTGAACTTTTTTATCTGTGATCAAAAAACCCTGAATATTTGGATGACCACACATTTGATGAGGTAGATCAGCATCTGTTAATACCTGGTCGAGCCCCTCTTTTAATCGTAAACCTCTTTTGGAAAGGTCTTTCAAAACAGGAGTTTCATTCAATATGTCAATTACAGCATTTGCGGCCGCCATGCTAACCCCGTTAGCTCCAAAAGTACCAGCATGGGTTACACTGCCACCACCGATCACATCCATTACCTCGGCTTTACCTCCAAAAGCAGCAACAGGTAAGCCATTCCCTAAACTCTTTGCATAAGTTGAGATATCAGGGATCACACCATATGTCTCTCTTGCTCCTCCATTCGACAAACGGAAACCTGTTTTTACTTCATCAAAGATCAGTGCAATATTATGGTCATTACATAAAGACCTTAGATAATCTAGGAATCCATCTTTTGGTTCAATCCCTGCTATATTACCCAAACATGGTTCCACAAGAATCGCAGCAAGTTCACCATGGTGATCTTTAACGCATTGTTCCACTGCTTCAAAATCATTGAACGGTAAACAGTAAACATAATCTCGTATTTTATCTGGGATCCCAGATCCAACTTGAACAGGGATCGGAGATGTGCGGGCTCCCATAGCTGAGATAGGAGAGGATGCGGTACTAAAAAGCACATAGTCATGAGCACCATGATACTGGCCTTCAAATTTGATAAACTTCTCTTTGTTGGTATAGCCTCTAGCTGTACGAAGAGCGTGCATGGTTGCCTCTGTTCCTGTATTAGTAAATCTGAGCTTCTCCATACCTGGAATCATTTTGACTAGTTTTTCAGCGACAATTACTTCTAATTCGCTTGTAGCGGCAAACGTTGTTCCGTTTTCTAAATGTTCTGTTACAGCCTGATTGACCCTATCATCTGCATGCCCAAGAATAATAGGGCCCCAACCTAATCTATAATCAATGAATTCATTATCATCTGCGTCCCACACATGGGCGCCTTTACCTTTTACAATAACAGGTGTTTCTTTTTCACCTAAAAAACGAAAATTTGAACTAACACCTTTTACAAGGACATTTAAGGCTCGGTCAAATATCGGTTGGGATTTTTCTCGTGAATAACTCATCTAAACTCCATTACGTTGGGTCAACTTATCTATAACGATTATAGTTTTTCATTAAATATCTAACATATTTTTGATAACTGACAGTCTACCTATTAGATTCTAATAAAGGCAAAAGCACTTTATCTTTAAATCGAACTTATAATGTTCAGGGACATTAACATGAGAAAACAATTTTTCAAAAAAAATATTGTTTATAATCCAACTTTCTTTTCTCTTTGGGTCTTCACCGCAAACACCTCAAAATTTCTTAGGCTATGAGCTTGGAGATAAATTTACTTTTCATCATGATGCAATTAGCTATTTTAAACATATTTCTGAGGCCTCCAGCCACATTAATTTTATAGAATATGGCAGATCCTATGAAGACCGACCCCTGGTCATAACCATTATAAAGCATCCAAAAAACAATAATTCTTTCGAGCAGATAAGGACCCAACACCTGATCTCCTCAGGTCTAAAAGATGGTGAAAAAGCAGGTGATGATCTAGCTGTTGTATGGCTTAGTTACTCGGTGCACGGTAATGAGTCTAGTTCAATGGAAGCCGCAATAAAAACCCTGTATTCTTTTGCAGATACTTCAAATGAAAAACAAATGAAATGGTTAGAAAAGGTAGTTGTGATCATAGATCCTTGTATTAATCCAGATGGTCGAGATCGTTATGCAAATTTTTACAGAATGACAGGAAATAAGATACCAGATATAGATGTAAATACTCGTGGTCATAGAGAACCGTGGCCTGGAGGAAGGACAAATCATTACTACCATGATCTAAATAGAGATTGGTGCTGGCAAAGCCAAAAAGAATCACAAGAAAGAACGCGCATTTATAAAAAATGGATGCCCCATGTTCACGTAGATTATCATGAACAATCCTATGATGAGCCTTATTACTTTGCACCTGCAGTTGAACCTTATCATAAATTGATCACTCCATGGCAAAGAGAATTTCAGCAGATCATCGGTAGCAATAACGCGGATTATTTCGATAAAGATCAACTCCTCTATTTTAGGAATGAGGTATTTGACCTACTCTATCCTGGGTTTGGAGATACTTATCCCATCTTTAATGGGGCATTGGGCATGACCTATGAAAAAGGTGGAAGCGGTTCTGGTGGAGTTGCCGTAAAAACATCTGCAGGTGACACGCTTACCTTAAAAGAAAGATTAGAACATCATTATTTAACTGGTCTCGCAACTGTAGAGGCAACATATGAAAATACCGAGAGGGTCATAGCGGAGTTTAACAAATTTTTTAAAGATCCCTATTCTACGCCCACCAGTAAATACAGATCATTTGTTATCTCGCACAAAAATAATATTGATAAAATAAATGACCTTATTCATCTGCTACAGTTGAATGACATTCAATATGGTTCAGTATCTAAACCTCAATCAAATTTAAATGCTTTCAATTACATAAATAGAAAAGTCGAAGATATAAATGTATCCGAAAAAGATATCGTTATATCTACACAACAAGATCTTGGCGTTCTTGCAAATGTGCTTTTCGAGCCGAAGACACATATTTCGGATACATTAACATATGATATCACTGCATGGTCGTTACCATATATTTATGGACTTGAGGCTTTTGCAACTGAAACCGTACTAGAAATGAATATAAAAGATCAAGAAGCTTTAGCTCAAAAGAACTTTGAGTTACAAAAAGATCCATATGGTTATTTAGTTGAGTGGGGGACTATAAATGGGCTAAGATTTTTAGCAGATATATTAAAGAACAATATTACGGTCAGGGTTGCAGAAAAACCTTTTACAAATAATGAAATAGAATTTAGGCCAGGCACACTCTTTATTTCTCCACGAGGAAATGAACATTTAGGTGCCAAACTCAATGAGATCATTCAAAATGCAGCATTGAAATATCAGCCCAAATTACATGCAATAAAAAGTGGCGCATCTAGCAAAGGCATTGATCTTGGATCTTCTAATTTTAATGTGATTAAAAAACCTCGAATCGGTGTTCTAGCAGGTGAGGGAACCTCTAGTAATAATTTTGGTGAGATATGGCACTTTTTTGAGCAGCAGATAATGTTCCCATTATCTGTATTCAATACATCAGATTTCAGATCTATTCCTTTCGAAGAACTAGACGTATTGATAATGCCAAATGGGAGTTATGGTTTTTTAAAAACAGAGACCATTCCAAGCTCACAGATAAAAAAGGAAACTGGTGCTTCTAAGATCATCAAATCATCTCCTCCACCTGAATTATTGAAATGGGTAAATAAAGGAGGTCGATTAATTGTTATTGGCTCAGCCATGAAAAAATTCATAGATCAAAAGGGTTATGGTTTGGTTAAATATGAATCAGAAAGCGCAAAAAAAGAAGCAACTAAACTTATCCAAAAAGAAAAGTTGAAGGAGCGAGATAAGAAATATGGTGAGCGTGAACGTAAAAAACTAATCAATACAATATTTGGAAATATTGTAATGCTTGATATGGACAATACCCATCCTCTGGCTTTTGGTTATGATAATCATTATTTCAGCCTAAAGCTTGAAAAAGATCTGTACCCCCTTTTACCAAAAGGCTGGAATGTAGGAATATTAAGAAATGCTGATTCTCATGTATCTGGTTTTATGGGACACCGTATAAAGAAGAAAATAAATAATAATTTAATATTTGGTGTTCATGAATCAAAAAAAGGCAGGGTCATTTACATGGCAGATAATCCACTTTTCCGGTCATATTGGTATAATAGTAAGGTCTTATTTGGTAATGCATTATTTTTTGTTACAGGTTGATCCTTGCAAACTTCCAACTTCTTTAATTCTATGCAATACAACCTATAATTAATATGAAAGCTGTTGTACTTGTTTCCGGTGGATTAGATTCCACAACATGCTTAGCTATGGCAAGAGAAAAGGGGTTTGACCTTTATGCCCTGACATTCAATTATGGGCAGCGCCATGATCATGAATTGAATTCAGCAAAAATGGTTGTTGATTTTTTTAATATTCAAAACCACAGCATTATAGATATAGATCTTGCTCAATTTGGTGGTTCAGCTCTTACAGACCAGATCGACGTACCAAAGAAAAGAGATTTGTCTGATATGGCTGACATACCTGTTACTTATGTTCCTGCAAGGAATACTGTTTTCCTATCTTTAGCATTGGCCTGGGCAGAGGTCCTTGGGTCATTTGATATATTTATTGGAGTAAATGCTTTGGACTACAGCGGATACCCAGACTGTAGGCCAGAATATATCTCTTCATTTGAAAAAACAGCGAATCTTGCAACGAAAGCAGGGGTTTCTGGTTCTTCATTTAGAATTCACACACCCCTAATCGATCTGACAAAATCAGAGATCGTCAAAGTTGGTATGGATCTTGGTGTTGATTATAGTTTAACATCTAGTTGTTATGATCCAAATCAAGAAGGGAACCCTTGCGGACTTTGTGATGCTTGTTATTTAAGGCTAAAGGGATTTAAGGAGGCTGGGATCATTGATCCGTTAAATTATTCAAATCAATGAAGTATGCAGTAAAAGAAATATATTATACACTTCAAGGCGAGGGATATCACACAGGTCGTCCAGCAGTATTTATTCGATTCTCTGGTTGTAATCTATGGACTGGACATGAAAAGGACCGTAGTGGAGCTATCTGCAATTGGTGCGACACTGATTTTGTTGGTACGAATGGCATCAATGGTGGGAAATTTTCAGCAGAAGAAATAACCAATATTATTAATAGCCTGTGGAAAGGTAATGTGCAGACTGAACCTTATGTTATTTGTACTGGAGGAGAGCCATTATTGCAGATGGATGAGTCTTTAATAAAAGCTATCCATAAAGCAGGCTTTGAGATCGGTCTTGAAACAAATGGAACAATGATCCCACCTGATGGCATCGATTGGATATGTGTAAGCCCAAAGGCAAATGCAGATCTTGTTTTAAAAAATGGCAATGAATTAAAAGTCGTATATCCTCAATGTGGAATGAATCCAAGAATGCACGAAAAACTAAAATTTGACCATTTTTATATTCAACCTATGGACGGTATTGACCAAAAAGATAATATTAAAAGATCTGAAAAATTTGTTTTAGATCACCCAAAATGGAAGCTTAGTCTTCAAACTCATAAGATCCTGGGTATTCCTTAAATTTGAGCATGGAAGTATATAAAACATTTGCAATTGAGTCCGCCCGTTCTCTACCTAAACTACCTGATGAACATCCGTGCAGCAAAGTCCATGGTCATTCTTTTAAGATCACATTAACGGTAGAGGGTGAGATTGATCAAGCTACTGGTTTTGTAATGGACTTCTCTGATATTGATTCTGCATTCAGGCCAATTCATGAGATCATAGATCATGCATATTTAAATGACATAAAAGGACTTGAAGATCCTTCAAGCGAAAATTTATGTCGGTGGATATGGAAACAGCTCAGCCCATCTCTCAAAGGGTTAAAACAAATAGAAATAAAAGAAACAGAGTCCACTGGCTGCATATATAAAGGAAGATAAAATGGCAAAAGCAGAAGGTAAATCATTTGAATTTTTAGATGAGTCTCATATAGACCCGAGCCTTTTAGAGGTTTTTGACTTTGATAGTTCAAAGCAATATATAAAAACTGAAACAGATGAATTCAGTGCTGTTTGTCCATTTAGCGGCTTGCCTGATATAGCCTATGTTAAGATAGAATATTTTCCCACAGGTCATAAATGTGTAGAATTAAAATCTCTGAAATATTATTTTGTAAGCTTTAGAAATGTAGGTATCTATCAGGAGGCAGCGACCAAGCGTATCTACTCTGATCTCTTATCAGCCTTGGGTAGTAAACAGTTAATGGTAACCACTATTTATAATATTCGTGGCGGTTTTCAAACTACATGCGTAGAAGGTTCTTTGGATTAAAAGATGATCCAATTTGGGTGCCAGGATATGGTAAAACAGGTCCGGCGTATATTATTGAAACATCCTCGAGATGCTTTCATCGATCAAGCTACTATTGATTTTCAATCTTCCGAACTTAATTATTCCAATACTCCAGATTTTGAAATAGCCTGTAAGGACTATGATCAATTTTTGGATCTCATCCGATCATTTGGTCCAGAAATTCATTTTTTACCTGCCTCTAATACATCTCTTGATTCAATATACACGCATGACCCCTGTATAGTAACCAATGGTGGTGCTATCCTTTGTAATATGGGGAAACCACAAAGGTCTAATGAGCCAGATAATATAGAAAAATATTTCACGTCGATCGGAGTTCCAATTTTAGGTCGTATTGAAGGAACTGGAACTTTGGAAGGTGGTGATATTATATGGATAGATGAGCGTACAGTTGCAGTTGGAGAAGGGTACCGATCTAATATGGAAGGGATAGATCAATTCAAACATCTATTAGGAGATCTAGTTGATAATGTGATCCCTGTTGCCCTACCACATTGGACAGGCCCTGAAGATTGTCTCCATCTAATGAGCAATATTTCACCTATTGACCATGATCTTTATTTAGTGTATTCTAGATTGCTTTCCGTCTCTTTCAGGAAATATCTTCTTAATCGTAAAATCCAGTTAATTGAAGTCCCTGATGAAGAATATGCTTCAATGGGATGCAATGTACTAGCAATGGCAAATCGAAAAGTTATTATGATAGAAGGAAACCCGATCACGCAAAATAGACTTGAAAATGAAGGCGTGGAAGTTCACACATATAATGGTGCTGAGATATCATTAAAAGGTGCAGGCGGGCCTACTTGTTTAACTCGTCCTTTCTTAAGGTATGATCAATGAGCTATAAGAACCAATTTCATGCTGAGACCCAATTAAAGCTCTCCCCATTCTTTGATAGGACCTCTGTTTTAAACGAATCACAAGAATGGCGTCGTTGGTCAGGTTACCTTTCTGCAACTAATTACGAGTTGAATCATGAAAATGAATATTTCGCGATCAGAACCAAAGCAGCATTATTAGACATCACACCATTATACAAATATCTTATAGAGGGTCCTGATTCACAAAAATTTCTTCATAGATTAGTTACTCGAAATATTAATATTTGCAAGGTTGGACAGGTTATGTACACACCTTGGTGTGATGAAAAGGGTAAAGTGATCGATGATGGCACAGTACAGAGATTGTCAGATCACAAGTTTCGCATAACTAGTGCAGAGCCAAATTTGGAATGGCTAGAGCATAATTCTGTCGGAATGGATCTAGCGATATCGGACGACTCATCAACAACTGCAGCATTAGCTCTTCAGGGTCCTAATTCCCGAGATATTCTAAATGCAGTAGCGAAGGAAACTCTTGATGACCTTAAGTTTTTCTGGATGAAGAATACAAGGTTTGGAGATATTCCTGTGTCCATATCCAGAACAGGATACACAGGTGATCTAGGTTATGAGATCTGGATGGATCCGAGTGATGCTCTATTAGTTTGGGACATGCTTATTGAAAAAGGAAAGCCTTATGGTATCACCCCCACTGGATTACAAGCTTTAGATATATCTCGAATAGAGGCAGGCTTGATATTACTGGATGTCGACTATATCTCATCACGGCACGCATTGATCGAATCAAGAAAATCATCGCCATTTGAACTAGGACTTGGATGGTCTGTTAAAATGAAGAAAGATAACTTCATAGGTAAAAGAGCATTGGAAAAAGAATTAAAAAATGGTCCAGAATGGGAATTTGTTGGCATAGAGATCGAATGGGCTCAATTGGAAAAACACTACAGAAAGGCTGGCCTTGCGCCAGGCCTTCCTTCTACTGCCTGGAGAACAAGTACACCGTTGTATAGTGGTTCTGAACAAGTAGGATATGCTACCAGTGGTGCATGGTCCCCAATATTAAAACGATATATAGCTCTTGCGCATATTAAGAATGGTTATTCAAAAGAAGGGACCGTACTGGATTTTGAATTAAAGGTCGAACACTTTAGAAAATTGACCCCTGCAAAAGTTGTAAAAACACCGTTCTTTGACCCTGAAAGGAAACGTTCATGCCCAGCATAAATAAATATGATGCTATAGTTATAGGAGGTGGCCATAATGGCCTTACAGCAGCAGCATACCTTTCAAGAGCAGGAAAAAAGGTGCTGGTTCTTGAACGTCGACATGTACTTGGAGGGGCCGCCGTTACTGAAGAAGTATTTCCAGGGTTCAAGTTTTCTGTTTGCTCGTATGTAGTGAGTTTGATGAAACCCAATGTCATGCGGGAATTAATGCTCCCAAAATTTGGATTAGAACTCCTCCCACTGGAAAGCACTTTCACGCCATTAGATGGTGATTATTTAATGCGAACAGCTGATGGTGATCAAACATATAGAGAAATTGCACGCCATTCAAAAAAAGATGCTGAAGCATATAAACGCTTTGGGCCTCTCATGGGGCAAATTGGGATGGCTGTAAGACCTATACTCGAGACCATTGCACCCAATGCATTGAGACCTTCCCTCTCAGATATGCTCGCAGCAAAAAGATTGCTAGATCATTTTAAAACACTCTCTAACGAACAGTTTGAATATTTAACAAAACTCATGACCATGAGTTCAGCTGACTTTTTAGATGAATGGTTTGAATTTGAGCCATTGAAATCCACCATGTCTGCCAGTGGAATTATTGGAACATTCATGGGTCCAAGGTCACCTGGTTCTGCATATGTGATGTTACATCATTACATGGGTGATATCGATGGGGCCTTTCGCGCCTGGGGATTCCAGAGAGGAGGCACTGGTGAGGTCAGTATGGCAATTGCCAGATCAGCAGAACATTTTGGAGCAACCATCATGACAGAGGCTTCCGTAAAGAACGTCATAGTAAAAAATGGAAGAGCAACTGGTGTCGCACTGGAAAATGGAGACGAATATATATCTGATATGGTTATATCAGGGTTGGATCCAAAATTGTCATTTTTAAAGATGGTCGAAGAAAAAGAGCTCCCTTCAGATTTTGTTAGATCGATCAAAAATTTTCGAATACGTGGATCTTCAGGAAAAGTGAATCTTGCACTTGATGGTCTTCCTGATTTCACCTGTCTTCCAGGTGAAGGGCATCATCATAGGGGTGCCATATCTATCAGCCCAGATTTCGATTATTTAGAGAATGCATATGACGATGCAAAATATGGAAACTTCTCAAAAAGACCATTCATGGACATAATTCTTCCATCTGTTCTAGATCCTGAGATGGCACCTCCAGGGAAGCACGTCATGTCTTGCTTTGTCCAATATGCACCCTATAACCTGAAGGGAGGATGGGATGATAATAAGAGAGAGGCATTTGGTGACGCGGTAGTGAACGCCTTAGCCAGATATGCGCCAAATATTAAAGATATCATATTGCATAGACAGGTTCTAACACCAGCCGATCTTGAAGACACATTTGGACTTACAGAAGGTAATATTTTCCATGGAGAGCTGACTGTTCAACAACTATTCTCATTACGGCCAGCAGTAAAATGGGCAGATTATACAACGCCAATAAAAAACTATTTTCAGTGTGGCTCGGGGACGCATCCTGGTGGTGGCATTACAGGTTCTCCTGGTGAAATGGCGGCGAAAAAGATCCTAGGGATACATTGAACATGGCACAATATGATATCATTGTAATTGGAAGTGGAATCAATAGCCTTGTAGCTGCTTCAATAATTGCAAAAGCAGGTAAAAAGGTTTTGGTTCTTGAAGCAAGGGAGAAGATCGGGGGACTAGCATCCACTAATGAATTTGCGCCTGGATTTCAGTGTAATGCCATATATGATACCCTAAAATGGATCGATCCTAGAATTATTAAAGAACTACAGATACAATCCCAAGGTCTAGAACTTATAGAAATGGATATAAAACGCATTGCTCTTGGTGAAAAAGAAAACAAGCATATTATTTTTCATAAGGACCCTTTGCTCACAAGTGACTCAATTGCTGATCATTCTAGAGAGGATTCTAAAAAGTGGATCGACTTTACAACACATATTGAAAAGTTAACAAAATTCTTAGAAAAACTTTATCAACTGGCCCCACCCAGTCTGCCCGATATCGGATTGTTGGATGCTTTGTCAATGAGAAGTCTATTGGGTCCACTAATGGGGCAAGGACCCCAAGGCCTTGTGAATCTTGCGAGGACTGCGCCTATGATGATGCCAGAGCTCATGGATGAATGGTTTGAAAATGAATTACTGAGAAGTGCTTTATCCACTGCAGGGACTCATGGCCTGTCCTATGGACCATACGCTTCAGGGACTGGCTATAATTTTTTACATCAACATCTGCATAGTAAAGGTATCATTCATAATTCAAGTAGTGTAAAAGGCGGTACAGGTGCTTTCCCAGCAATATTAAATAATATTCTGTCCTCTAATAATGCAGATGTAAGAACAAGAGTAAAGGTCACATCAATCAATATCAAGAATAACGTGTGTGAAGGTGTCACAACGCTCGAAGGGGAAGAGATCCTGTCAAATCAGGTCATATCTGGTCTCGATCCCCAAAGTACATTTATTAATTTAGTTGGGAATCAAAATCTTGACCCAAGTTTTCACACTCAGATCAAGAATATAAAATATAGAGGTAGTACAGCTCGCATTCATTTTGCACTTAAAGATATGCCTAAAATCGAAGGAGTAAATGAGGATCAAATGAATACTGTTTTTTCCATTTCGCCTTCGATGGAATATTTAGAGAAAGCTTCTGATGCAGTGAAATATGGGTTTATATCTGAAAACCCATATGTAGAGTTCTCAATCCCTAGTACTGTAAACCCTGAATTCTCGCCAGATGGGAAACATGTTCTCACCGCATCCGTTCAATATGCGCCATATCATTTAAGTGATTCTGACTGGGACCAGAGTTCCAAGGAGCAATTGAAACAAAACACCATTCAGGTATTAGAAAAAAAGATCCCTGATATAACAAAATTAATTGAAAACTCTGTTGTCCATTCCCCGAAAGACCTTGAAGATGAATTTGGACTTACGGAAGGGAATCTTAATCATGGTGAGATGACACTTGATCAATTGTTATTCATGCGACCTACCGCTTCCAGCTCACAATATAGCACTCCTTTTAAAAATCTTTTCTTATGCGGTCCAGGCACTCACCCCGGAGGTGGTCTACATGGGATGAATGGATATAATGCAGCAAAAAAGGTCTTAAAAGGTTGAGTTTTAAAAAGACAGCTGATACTCTCACTAAAGGTGCGCACACACTTGAGAGAGACTTTTATACAAGTTCGCAGATCTTAAGCAACGAATACAAAAAGATCTTCCAGTCACAATGGATCTGTGTTGGAAGGTCTGAAGAATTAACTGCAGTTGGTCAATATAAGACCATCAATTTAGGCAATGAAAGTGTGATCATCCTTAAAGATGAGAAAGAGACCATTATGGCTCATTATAATGTTTGCAGGCATAGAGGCACAAGGATATGCAATGAAAGCAATGGCAAATTCTCAAAATCTATACAGTGTGGGTACCATGGATGGACCTATGCCCTGGATGGAAAGCTCGTTGGAGCGCCTCACATGAATTCAGTAGAAAATTTTAATAAGAATGATTATTCAATGTTCCCTGTTCACGTAGAGGAATGGGAGGGATTTATCTTTATTAATCTTTCAGACGACCCGAAAGATTTTGATCAAACTTTTTCTCCTATCAATGGAAGATTTTCAAATTGGAATATATCTGATCTTAAGACTCTTGAGATAAAAGAATATGAAGTAAAAGGGAATTGGAAGTTGGTCATTCAAAACTATTGCGAATGTTACCACTGCCCAATTTTACATCCTGAGCTAGCAGCAATCCACAATTATATGGGAGGACGAAATGATCTTTTTGAAGGCCCTTTTCTAGGCGGATATATGGATTTTAATAATGGTAAGGACAGTATTTCCTCAAGTGGTGAACTTTGTTGCCCTCCACTACCAAATGTAAAAGAAGATGATAAAAAAAGGGTCTATTACTATTCTATTTTCCCTAACATGTTGTTAAGCCTACATCCTGAATATGTAATGTATCATACTGTCTGGCCACTAAGCATAAATAGATCCAAAGTAACCTGTAGCTGGCTATTTTCAGAAGAGGTTATTAATTCAAATAATCATAAGATCCAAGAGGCTGTGGACTTTTGGGATATGACCAATAAACAAGACTGGTATATATCTGAATTATCTCAACTTGGTATTCAATCAGAAAAATATTCACCTGCACCCTATTCAGGCCAAGAGAGTTTGTTAGCAGCTTTTGATAGATACTACAAGCAAACTGTAAAGTAAAAAAGAGCTATGTAATCTCTTTTTTATTCATTAATACTTTTGTTTTTTTTAAACAATATACCTAATAATTGCAGTACAATTAGCTCCACTGAAAGATTGACTCTGTATACACCGCAACTGCGACTAATAATTTAATTTTGGACAGGCATTTTGATAAGAACGACGTACACAATCCAAAGTAAGCCAGACCCCAAGCAGGGTTTTGGCGTTTTGTAAAAATACATCTTGAGCAGAAAAATATTGATTTTAAATCAAGGTGATTTTTTTATATAAAAGAGGGCCCCCTAAAGGGCCCTCTAAATAGATCAATTAGAACGCTATCCTAGAAGTTGTATGAAACTGTTCCAGATACATTGGTCCCCATAAAGCCAAATTGATTTACTTCCCATGGATATTTAAATCTTCCTCCAAGATCAGTCACAAAATCACCTTTAGTATCAATGACATCTGGATAGACATTAGCAAGGTTATTTACTGCTACATTTAATGATAAATTATTCGTGAAAGCATAATTTAAGTTTAAATCAGTCACAAGCTTTGCACTAAATGTCTGATCCATACTTTCATCAGAAGCATGTTGCCATTTTACTTCACCAAATTGAGTATTGTTAAGTCCAACTTTTAATGCACCCATAGAATAATTAAGACTCAGAATCATTTTATCTGCAGGCCGTGCACTGACTAGTCTTGATTGTTCCTTGCGATCAAAAATATCAGCTCCAGAGCTCGAAATTGGATCCGGAGTAGTAATCTTATCATCTAGCTCAGTTGAATTTGTGTTAAATCCAATGCTTAGATCCAATGAACCAGGTCCCAATTCCAAGCCCGAATAGCTTGCTACAAAATCTATTCCTGAAGTTGTAGATGAAACTGCATTTGTGAAAAACTTAATGCTGGTCACATTATAATCATTCAAGATCGCACCGACAGCAGAAGTAGTGTCACCACTTGCGATAGCGCTAGAGTATACTATTCTGTCATCTACTGCAACATTATAAACATCTAGGGACAGGTCCAAACCATCCATTGGCTTTAATGCCACACCAAATGTAGTGTTGGTGGCGTTTTCTTCTTTTAGTTTATCAACACCTAGAGACCTAATCACAGGGCTGTGATTATTAAAGGTGCCCTGATTAGATACAGTACCACCAGAAATCAAGGTTTGTATATTACTCATATAAATCTGGTGTAACGAGGGAGCTCTGAAACCGGTAGACATGGAAGCACGTAAGGATAATCGATCATCCATCGCCTTGAACCTACCTGCACCTTTCCACGTAAAACTATTTCCAAAATCACTGTATTCTTCTGATCTGGCTGCCATACCAACATAAAGATCATCTGTAACGTCAGCGCCTATATCCACATAAAAACCAAAATTCTGTCTATTCACATCTACTGCATTTTGCGGTTGAATACCGGGGAATGATTGTGCTCCACCTCCAAAATATGATGCCTCTTCACCTGCCAATGCGACAAAATTTTCAAATCGAAACTCGGAACCAAGTCCAAGAGTAATCATGCCGAGAGACTTTGAAAGATCAAAGTTGGTCACAGAATGACTAAACTCATAACCGCCAGGATTGAAAGTTGTTGGACTCTCAGCTCCCATGTCCGTGTTCTGACTATTATCAACTTTATAATCAACTGAATTGGAGCCAAAGGAAGCAGAAAGATCATAGTTCCAACCTGATTTATCACCTGAAACACCTGCTGTAAAGTTGTTATCGATGACATCGCTTTCAAAAGTAGGCTGAAAACCTTCATAGGTTTCACCTTCATTGTGAAAAATATTATTCTCATCTGGTATCCAGTATGGAGCTCTGTATAGTGCATAGCTCAATGATTTACGTGTTGTCAGGCTTCCAAAACTATAAAATTTATTTCTGTTGTCAAGATTGTAGCCGAAATTAAAAGACACGTCGTTAGTAGTCATATTAGGCATACCCACGCGCATACCCATATCTGGATTACTTTGCAACCATTCGTTTGTCCCATTAAGTATAGCTTCATCATCAAAAACAACACCAAATAGGCCATCTCCTCCAGGCTCACCAGCACGATTTGTTTCTTCTTGGTCTAAAAATGATGCGCTTAAATTTAAAAATCCATTTGAACCAACTCGAATTCCTGTTGATGCATCAAATCCCCTATTCAAGCCATCACCTTCAGTAGTAATACCTGATCTGAAATTTACAGTGGTGTAGTCAACATCATCTTTTAATACAATATTTATAACTCCCGCAATTGCATCAGAACCATACTGAGCAGACGCCCCATCACGTAAAACTTCTACTCTTTCTATAGCTGCAACAGGAATACTCTTCATATCAACACCGACCTCACCTTTACCTGGTGTATCATTAATATAAACAAGTGCACTAGCATTTTTACGTTTACCATTTACCAAAACCAATGTTCTGCTTGGTCCTAATCCCCTTAAATCGGCAGGATCGAAATGGGCAGTTGCATCGGATATTGTTTGCTGCTGGGAATTATATGATGGCAATTTGTATGTCATCATAGATTCAACACTCAAATGTCCAGTAGACTTTAATTCACGCACTGATAGGTTATCAACTGGAACCGCTGATGTGATTTGAGTTCGCGGTTTAAAGCGAGATCCAACTACTGACACTGAAGCAACATCAACACTGGAACTATTCAATGAAAAATTTAAGTTAACGCTTCCTGAGCCGATTGTCACATTGCTCTTCTTTGATTCATAACCAATATAAGATGCTACAACGGTGTAATTACCACTCTTTAAGCCAGATATACTAAAATACCCATTAACATCTGTAGCAGCACCCTTATCGCTGCCTTCAACTGTCACATTTGCGCCATTTAAAGATTCTCCAGTAAGAGCATCTTTGACTTTCCCTGTCAATTCTTGACTCATTAAAGCTTGAGAACAACAAACTATTAATAAGATAAATATTTTATTGAAACTATTTTTTGATAGCATTTTTACTCCTAATTAAGTTTAAAAAAAAACCCGCTTTTCGCAGGTTCTTAATTTCTTTTTCTATTATAAGAAATTAATTACCCGCTCGAATTATCGATAATAATTGGCTCGTCAATAGATTGCCAAATTATAAGTCTGCAAGCGTCAATCACTTTGTTTCTCATACCTCAATATTAACTATTTTTGATCAAAAACAAATCAAAAATATAAAATTTGGGGTTTTATTAACTTTTGTTCGTTAAACCCAATTTTAAATACTGAAATATATTTTTTCGAAAGGTAATTTTTTTAGGTCATTTTCGATAATAGATTTCTCGACCAAATTTCTACTTATTTTGAATATTTCGATCCGGTAGCTCAGTTGGTAGAGCAGTGGCCTTTTAAGCCATTGGTCGTGCGTTCGAGTCGCACCCGGATCACTTGAGAAAAATACCATTTCTCTCTCATCAAACCCTCGGCACAAGTCGGGGGTTTTTTGTTTCATCTTTATTCATATCTATTCATTACATACTCAGATATTGTACACAGATATGTTGTACACAACCTTGTATACACCCCTATAGGCGTATGGGATTAAAAGTACATATGTACATCCCTACCCCGCACAGTATTTGAAAAGAAGGTCCGTGCTCAGTCCAACTATTTTTAATTATACTTTATCAAGGAACGATTTTTTCTGCATTTCTTAATTATTATTCAATTCAATTTAATTTATTAATTTTATGCAATCACGGAAGGAGAAAAAAATGGACAATCGTTTTATTGGTGCAGTTGGCACTATAGCTTTTATTTTTTTAGCCGTTGCATTTGCTGTAAACCAAGAGGGTGTTAATGCCTCATTCTCAAGTTTCTTTAGTGTCCCTGCATTTGGCTTTGTTTTAGGAGTTGGTGGGGCATTAACGTTTATGAAAAAACATCAACTCAAAGGTGCTGAATTGGGTGCTGTTTTAAAAGAAAATTTAATCCTGTCTGGATGGCTTGGTTTAGTTGTAGGATTAATACTTATGGCATCAAATATGGCAAATACAAATGATTATAGCATATCAACTTTTGTAAGTGGACTTGGTGCAGCTCAATTGACAGTTCTCTATGGATATATTTTTGGAAATATAATCAGCGTTTTTGTTGAATAAGTATCTCTTAAGCAATTGGTTGATGGTTCGAGTCCATCCGGGTGTAATTGAGGAAAATACCACTTACCTCTTATAAAGCCCTCGGCAAAAGTCGGGGGCTTTTAGTTTCAATTCTATTCATACTTATTCATTACTTATCAATTGTGGGAAACAACCCCTAAAGACTCAGGATTCTTTCATAAACCCCTCTCCCCCGCAGAGTATTTGAAAAGAAAGTCCGTTTATTGTTTATTTGATGATTGTTAGATTTGGTTGTGGAGAATTTTA
This sequence comes from uncultured Fidelibacterota bacterium, assembly GCA_902562835.1. GTDB lineage: Bacteria > Fidelibacterota > Marinisomatia > Marinisomatales > UBA1611 > CACEUX01. The sequence continues at coordinate 9,558 of CACEUX010000020.1, read as the reverse complement.
TGAAAAAATCATTAATAATTGTTTTACCATTATTATTAATTGTTGGGTGTTCTAAACCCATTTCTGGAGATTAATTAGTCTATATTCAATTACTAAATATGAATATTTACTATTTCGCAAATCAAGTCTATGAATTCTCTTTTTCAAGACCAATCTATGAAAAATTAGGAGGAACTTTCATAGTTAATAAATATAGTAGATATTTAAGATTTAAAATGTATTTACAAAATGGGAATAATTTCCCAAATGATTGTCAAACATTTTTAAATACGCCTTCTGAAGTTTGGATCGCATCTTTAACATAATGTGTTGCTTGGTAAGAAGGTAATTCTGAAGACCAGTTTATATCACCTTCAGGCCCAGATGATCTAGAAACATAACTGGTAAAGGTAAATATATAACCACCGTCGCTTGTGGTATTCATTGAGTAAGGTGATGTTCTATCTCCACCTAGCGTCCAAATAACATTACCCAATTCATCCATCATTTCAACACCATAGCCATAGGTAGTATAAGTACAGTTTGGTGATCTCACGATCACAAAGTCCGTTCTATCCAAAGTATATGTAGTATCTATGCCACAGTTTTCACTAGGAGAATTATCATCTGATAGATCAGTTTCGGATGATTGGTCAGAGCATGAGAAAAGAATTAACCCAATGAATAATAGTGCTGTGAGGTGTTTAGTCATTTCCCAAATCTACCGATCATCCTATAAACAAAAAACCCTACGAATGTGGGGTTTGATGTTGAAATAGGTAGATCTACTTAAGTAGTATCATTTTCTTTGTATCAACAAAATCCCCTGCCTGAATCTTATATAAATAAACTCCTGCAGATACAGGTTCGCCTTGATCGTTAGTGGCATTCCATTCAACCGACTTGTATCCAGATGTTTGGAATCCATATGTAAGGGTCTTGACTTCTCTACCCATCATATCATATATGGTGATGTTGGCCATCGCATCTTCTGGTAGACCATAGTTTAGGGTGGTGATCGGGTTAAAAGGGTTTGGGTAGTTTTGATGTAAATAATATTTTAATGGTATTACATCTTTGTCGATTAATAAGATTGCTTCACATCCCACATCAAACGCTCCCATATTTATACCACTTTCGCCTGTTCCAATACATGGGGAATTTTCTGCTAAATTAAAATCACTACTATCGGGATCGCAGAATAATGGGTCTGAATCAATATTGCCTTCACCATTCCATCCACCTTGTATGTCACTATAAGTAATTGTTGGTGTTCCAAATCCCTGAATTTGAGTTGGATTATTGCCCCATATAATTGAATTAGTTAGCATGGGATTGGTATTTGGCCCTACTAACAATCCACCACCAAAAGCTGCAGCAGTATTCCCGCTAACTGTTAAATTTATTAATGTGGCATCAGTATCAAGGATAAATATCCCTCCACCATTTTGTGCCGTATTATCAGTTACAGTAACATATGCTAATGTCACTTCTGAATTATTAATTATCATTCCACCACCATAAGAATCATCTCTATAGCAATTATTCCCAGTAACTGTTATATCCGTCACTGATGCACTAGCTGAAAAAATCATTAATCCGCCACCATAATGTTCTGAAGTATTTTCCTGAATAATAAGATTCGACAAAGTTGGACCAGACACTCGCCAAATAGAAATTCCACTACCGGCAGCTGCAATATTATCTGTAAGGATCAAATTCTCGAAAACGGCGTTAACAGGACTAACAGGGCCATCATAAACATATTCAAGATCAGGATGTGTTACAAGAATCCCACCACCGCCAATACATCCAGCACTTACGGCATTTCCACCTGTTATTGTAAAGTTTGCTACCTTAATATTTTCACATTCTTCCACTATTTTAATCACTCGGCTTTCTTTGTCAAAATCAGCTTCTGCATCTAAAATTGATGTTTCTCGACTGGTGCCAATCAAATGAACATAATCTGGAATAATAATTGGAAATTGTTCACCCGTTGTCGATGGCGAAAACACACCGTCTCCAACATAAATTGTGGTTGGAACGGTTGGGTCATCTTTTACAAGACTTAAAGCATGCCCAATAGTTTTGAAAGGTTCAGATTCTGTACCGGGGTTGTTATTATCCCCATCCATGGAAACATAAAATGAATTTTCTTCTATACAATTGCCGGAAATATCATTTTGGATGTATGCCGCTTCATTTTCTTTTGATTTGAGTACAAACTCATTAACACTATTTGATTCACAATCAATATCATCAAAAATGCTGTAGCTCACATCGATAGAGCCCTCATAGCCTCGGGAATAAAAATTTTTACCATCTCTGCTGCTGTTATTCTCAAAATAATTATTTTGAATATTGACCTCTTCCGGTATGTCCCGGCTTGAGTGACGGATGTTTCTAGCATTGTCCCTGTCTTCATCAAATTCAACATCATTATCATTAAAGTGACCAATTGCACCACCATTTGTGATAGCTAATGAACCATTGCCACTATCAGCTTGAACACTGCCATTATTTATGAATCGATTATACATTATGGTTGGATAAGCTTTGTATATCAGAATTGCACCACCGGATCGTTCCGGGCGTTGAACAATTATTTCACATGTATCGTTTTCCACCATTAGAGTTCCAATACCATCCTGAAAGGTGAAACCTAAAATTATGGGTGCAATATTACCATCCCGGATCACAAGGCAACTTCCATAATCTGGATCGACTGGTTCCGGGGTACCACTGATGATGGTTTCTTGAATATTTTCATTATTGGTCCATTCGGTATTAAGGTCATCATTTAGCGCATGACTGGCGAGGACTATTTCTTTTTCAAGAATGAGGTTTTCTAGATAAGTCCCCTGTGCAACAAGGACAGTGTCTCCATCCATTGATGCGTTAATGCCTGCCTGGATAGTTGTATAATCTGAAGGAATATTTATGGTTGTAGAAAATGCCAAACCAATTATGAGTAATAATGTTAAATATTTCATGATTAAGATTCCTCTTATATATGATTGAATAATTTGTTAATGGTCTTTCAGGTTAGACCTAATTCAGAAATGATTTCAATAGATCTTAACCTTAAATTATAAGGAAATGATTATATTAATAGTATGAATAGTATAAAAAAGTTTTTAAAAAAATATGGACAAAACTTTTGGATCATCCCATTCATCTTTTCAATTGTGGAATGGCATAGGATATTGGTTGTAGGAGATGGTGACCTTTTTATGGGTATTATGCTGGGTGGTTTTACGTATTACTTCTGGGGACTGAGTACTGGGAGAATTATTGATAAGGATGTGAGATCATTTAAGGTTGATGATGAAGAAGAGTAACAGGCTTTTATGAAAAAATTTGGGATAAAATTCCACATCAGTATCAAGGATATCTAGTAGGGGCATTTCTCTTTTTATTGGTTGTTTGGTCAATATGGTCTGTTTTGGATGAGACAACCCATTAGTATGTATTTTATTTAATCCCCATTTACTTTTTTTTCTAAGGCCTTTCTGTAAGAATCTTTTCTTTCTTGATCTCGTGACCATGGATAGCCATGGTCTTCTTCAACAAATTTATCAAATACATTTTTAGTGGGATTTATTTTATCTATTCTCTTTTTTAGATAGAAAGGTGCATAAAAAGTAAATGCTATTGTTATAATACTTAATACAATTACCATAAAAAAAATGTAATGATTAAATCTTAATTACTTCAAATGGTTTATTGATTAACAGTTATGCCCGTTTGTGCTGACACTTAGTGAAAGGACTTTGTTTAGGCTTTATAGTACGAGGGTTAGGTTTGTCCTCTTCCACAAATTTGAGTGTTTTTGGTGCTAATTGCTAATAATGAGAAAATCAGACTAGAGAGGTTGAAAACCTCTGGTAAAGCTTCTTAAGATGTCTAAAATATCTTATGACATTATCTTTAATATTATTATGCTCAACATTAAATCACCTAAATACTGGAAAGTGAGGATTTGAGAAAAAAGTGCCAGAAGGTCCAGAAACAAGAAGAATGGCTGATTCAATCTCTACCGCTCTTATCGATAAAAAGATCATTAGTTTCAGTTTTTTCCACGAGCAACTTGATCCTCTGAAGGCATTAAGTAACATTTCTGTTTTTAATGCGTTATCAAAAGGTAAGGCAATCATCATAAGAATTAATGGTGGCCTTAGCATTATTACACATAACCAATTATATGGTAAATGGACATTTAACAGGCCTGATACTCAAATGAAGACAAATAGGCAGCTTAGAATTGAACTTGTTACAGAAAAAAAGGCTGTCAGGTTATGGTCCGCAACTAATATCATATTATGTAAAACCATAGATGAACATTTGCACTCGTACATTAATAGAATAGGTCCTGATGTGTTGGATGATACCACAGATCAATCTGTAATACGTAAAAGATTAATTGAAAAAAAATTCAGAAATAGAATTTTAAGTAGTACTTTACTAGATCAATCTTTTATAGCGGGGATAGGCAATTACTTGAGAAGTGAAATTCTATTTTTTTCAAGATTAAATCATTTAAAAAAGCCATCTAAGCTTGATGAAGCTCAATTAAATAACCTAGCCAAAGAAATTAAAAATGTAAGCTTAAGAGCTTATTTACAGAAAGGTAAGACAATGGATTATGATAGTATTCGGAAATTATTTGGCAATACTGATAACTTTAAAAGATTAAGGCATATGGTGTTTGGTAGAGCAGGGCAACCTTGTTTCATTTGTGGCGATACAGTGATAAAACAGTTTTCTTCATCCCGCAGGGTGTACTTATGTACGACATGCCAGGAATTTAGTGTATGAAACAAAAAACCCCACGAATGTGGGGCTTGATTTGTGTTGATAAATCTATTTTAGTAATATCATTTTTTTGGTGTGCTGATACTCTCCGGACTGCATACTGTACAAATAGACACCTGCAGAAACTTTTGAACCCCTTTCATCTTTTCCATTCCAATTAGTTGAATATGCACCTTTAGGCATATACCTATTAAGCAATTCTGTTACCTTACTACCATTTACATCATATATAATTATACTTACGTTATCTTGATTTGAAATTGAAAAAGGAATATTAGTTGATGGGTTGAATGGGTTAGGGTAATTATTATTTAGCCTAAAATTCTTTGGTATTTTCATTTCATTTTTATTAAGCAACATATTTTGAATATTATCTACCCTAAGAAAACCAAATTGGCCATTATCAATAGCAATTATTGCTCCTCCATCATTAGTTAAATCAATTGCCTCTCCAGCCCAATCAATAACTTCCTCAGATACATCCAATGAGGAAAATGTTTTTTCCCAACTAACATTACCATCACTACTGAATTTAATTAAATATGCATTCCATATATCTGAACAATCCTGTCCATCACACTCTGAATATTCATCATATTCATCTCCTGTACCTGCTATTGTTATACATCCTCCATCATTAGTTGCCTTTATATCCCATGCCTCATCATGAATGTATTCAGGATTAAATCCCCTTGGATTGCCAATGGTGTTAGCCCAGATTAATACTCCATTATTATTAATCTTCAAAGTATATGTATCCCAGTTTTGGGTGTCAGATAAAGTATGTCCAGCAAGAAAGATATCGCCATTATCATTCACATCCATCCCAAAACAGTGGTCTTCATTATTCCCACCATAAGAATAATGCCAAACAATATTCCCATCTAGAGACATTTTTATTACTTTATAATCAGATGCATCTTCAGATAAACCAGATATAATTAATTCATCATTAACAGCCTGCACTCTATATGCTTGGTCAATAAATTGACTTAGGTTTTGGCTCGATAAATCATTTCCATTTTCATCAAAGAACATAATATATCCCTGACCTTCAGTAAAGAATGTATTATAAATATCCTGTGCATAAACATAACCTACCGCAACAATACCTCCGGGAATCAGGGTCGCATGTTCAAAAGCATCTGTTCCTCCATTATCAAATGTTTCAAGAAAAATTGTAGAACCGTTTTCTTTATCTAACTTAATTAACGCACTGTTTTGATCCATTCCACCGCAAATTAAATATCCATCATTTAGCTCAATGGCACTATTACCTAGATTGTGTTCGCCAATATAGATTTCTCTACTCCAGATCAACTGTCCATAAGAACTGATTTTAACAATTAGTATTTTTGAACTCATGTTTGAATAATCATAAGATTCTCCTATTTGCAAAAAGCCACTATCTTCACAAGCAAGAATGTAGTGACCAATTGACTCTTCTCCTGAACCACTAAATTCTTCAAACCACAAAATATCCGAATCTGCTAGCAATACTATTGGAAAAGTAAGAATGAACAATCTAAACATTGAAAAATCTACTCATCATCCTACAAACAAAAAACCCCACGAATGTGGAGCTTAATATTATTTAAACACTACCAATCTAGAACATAATTTTAACTAAGTTAATGAAGTATAATACCACCAGCAATTATTTGAAAAACACCATTAGCTGCAAATGTTAGAAGGACTCTATAAATTATTCCCTTAGTAGCGTCTTTGAACCGTAGTCTCCGTATCTGATTCTTATATCCGTCTTGAAATAATTCACTTTTGTTAGAACCTATTTTAGAAGGATACAGTTTAGTACCGACCCATGTCAAGCTATGTTTTGAATGTATTTTGACAGGTATTATAAGACTCATTGGATAAGCATAGTAGGAAAAAAGACAACCTATTTGACTAAATGATTTTGAATTATGATCTTTCTGTGCAGCAATCTTACCCTCAAGATAATAATCAATATATGATGTGTCTATTTCAACCTGCCCCCAAACCAACCCAATAAATAGTAGTAGTGTGAGGTGTTTAGTCATTTAAGAAGAATCATCTTTTTGGTATCAATGTAATCACCTGCCTGAATCTTATACAGATAAATTCCTGCAGATAAAGGTTCTCCTTGATTGTTGGTAGCATTCCATTGGATTGATTTGTAGCCTGAAGATTCATTGGCATTAACAAGATTACATACCAGGTTTCCAAGCATGTTATAAATGGTTATGTCCACAAACGATTCCTTTGATAAATCATAACGTATGGTAGTAACGGGGTTAAATGGGTTCGGATAATTGGGATACAGTATAAACTGTTCTGATATGTTGGATGAAGAGACTCCCATAAGCTGTAGACTATGGTATTCTACGTTCCCTTGATAGTCCACATCCGAAAGACGATAATCATAAGACTCATTCTCTTGCACGGTATTATCTGTAAAAGTGTAAATAGTTTGATGAGATACACTGCCTTGTCCTTGTAACTCAGGATGAGTTACATAGCTGGCAATCTGAATCCAATCTCTAATAGGTGTTTTTCTATCAAGATTAAATCCGAGGTTATTAATCTCACTTTCAGTAACCCATTGAAGTGTAATCCCATTGTTCCTTGTTTCTAGTAATTCAAATGAGGTTAGCTCCACAGGTAGAGTGCCATCTGATTGCACACTAAATGTTTTGATAAAACCATCACTATTTAAACCCTCATATGCAAGAGCATAAGTATCTGAATCAATTTGAACAATTGAATTATGTCTTCCTTTATCTGTATCATGTTCAATTTCATTAACTTCGGCAATGGTTGCTCCATTAGATGAAATGGTAAATGTAGCAATAAATCCATCTTCATTAGTCCCAGAATATGCTAGAACATAATTATCTGAATCAACTTGAATCAGTGAGTTATAACTAGCATCTGATGTATTGTGTTCAATAGTAGCTACTTCAGTTATTGAGGATCCATTTGTTGGTACTGTAAAGGTAGTAATGAAGCCATCTATATTAGGCCCTGAGAATGCTAATGCATAGGTATCTGAATCAACCTGAACTAGGGAGTTATATTCTGCGTGACTTGTTTGGTGTTCTAACTCATCTATTTCAGTAATTGAAGTGCCATCAGATGAAATCGTAAAGCTTGAAATAAAACCATCATTATCTGGTCCAGTATATGCGAGTAGATATGTATCTGAATCAACTTGAACTAGAGAGTTGTATAAGCCTTGGTTATTATTATGCTTCAGCGAGGCGATTTCATTAATTGAAGTGCCATCAGATGAAATGGTAAATGTTGCAATCCAACCTTGTTCATTTTCATCTGAATATGCAAGAGCATATGTATCAGAGTCTACCTGAACAATAGAATTATGTCTACCCATCTCTGTCTCATGTTCCAGTGATGCTACTTGTTGTGAAAATAAACAGCTAAAAACAAAAAATAATAATCTAACTAGGTTCTGGTGCATTTAATTTTTATAAAATTCATTGTAAACCCACTAGGTCATTATCCTAACTAAGATTAGCTCTTCCGTTGTTTTACCTTGTAACATAATAAAATCTAACCATCATCCCACAAACAAAAAACCCCACGAATGTGGGGCTTTTTGTTTCATGTATCATTAACTGGCAAATCATCATCGTCCATCAAGAGCAAAACATCTCCCTTAGCAACAAACGCACCTAAATTTCTTGCAGCAGATGATCCTTTTGGTTTAGTTCTTATCAAACGAATTTTTGGATCCATTGAACAGAGTTTCGTTTTATGTTTTTTCCAGTGATTTAAATCACTTTGTTCAATTACTACAATCTCAAAATTATCATAATCCTGTTCTAAGCATCGATTAATTAATTCAATTACATAGCTTAATCGATTATATGATCTAATAATGACAGAAATAAAAGGATTCGACAAAGATTGGTTCATAATTACTTATTACTTTTATAATGAGGAAAGAAATTCAATGGCTCGATTAGTAGATGAACCATCATTAAAATAAAAACAATTATTTAACATTGCCTTATAATCATCCCTGCTCTTTTTATTCTCTATAGTTTCATATACTAGCTTTACAATATTTGAATTATTGTCATTAAATTTTTTAGCTATGTTATTGATATCCATATTATCTGGCATATTATGAAGGTCTAAATAATTTGACTCTGCAATAATAATGGGTTTAAGAGTTATTAGGTATTCATAAAGTATGGAAGAAGTATCGCTAATTAGAACATCCGATATTGCAAAATCATTTATTGTGGTGTTTATCAAAATATTGGCGGGGTTAGAAAAATAAACATGATTTATTTTATTTAGTTTAACCCAGGTCTTGAATAGAGGAATATATTTTCTTTCAAAAAAATGGGGTCTTATAATTAGATTAAATTCATTAGTTAGCTCATTACAAAATTTATAAAAATATTTTTGGAGTGTGCCATTGCCCCATTTCCATGTTGGTGCATAAAGAATATTCTTTCTATTTCTATCTATGATTCCAAGATGATTTAGATAATCCTCTTTATTAATTTGATTGTTTACATAAGAATCAAATTTGGGATATCCAATTTTTATTTGTTTTTTTTGAGGAATATTAACATTGAGATCTTTTAGTTTCTGAAGGTGTTTATTACCTGAAATGAAATGATAATCATATGTTTCTAAAGGATCTGGCATACCTCCATATTTTTTATCTCCAGCACCATGTCCCATGAAAATTTTTATACAATTATACCCCTCACAGTTTATAGATGTATTAGACTGAGATATAAT
>CACEUX010000019.1 GCA_902562835.1 uncultured Fidelibacterota bacterium | reverse complement strand
ATATCAGGCAAATCCTGAATGATGTACGGATTGCCTAAACTGCCTAGGACTACGTTGCTTGTTTTTTTAAGCATATTCTTGATGAAATTCAATTCATTAGGAGGCAGTGATATCTTATCTTTTCTAGCCTTATAATTAACAAAGGTATTTAGAATCACATTGGAGTTTTCAGGTATCTCATTAATTATTACGTTTAATACGTTTTCCGAATCAGAGCCATCGACCTGATATGGCTTTACTTTTAAACCAGATGATATAAGTCCTTTTGTTACGTTGGATATAGAATGCTTGTGTTCTGAGTCATATATATCTATCACAAACAAATTTTGGCCTTGATATTGTGTTAATGGTATCATTGGTTTGTCAAGTTTTACGCATGTAATAGCCTCCGAAGCTATCCTTTTTGCAGTACTCTTGTGCTCCTTATGGCCAAGATTATTTTGGATATTTTCTAAAAAGACATTATTGTTTAAATGAAGACCCACTTTTTCTTTCATTTTTAGCATTTTTAATGCGGATTCATTAATTCTGTCCTCTGATATTCTGCCATCCATAACAGCTTTTTCTAGAGTATTAATAGAGCCTCTTATATCATAATTCTGTATGATGATATCACACCCTGCATTTACGGCCTCAACCAGCGCAAATGCATCCGAATAATTTTTTGTAATACCGCCCATGCCCATGCCATCTGTTACAATGGCTCCATTGAAATTCAGTTTATTTTTTAAAATACCATTTACCCAAAATGAATCCATCGATGCGGGTCTATCAGAGTCAGGTTGGTAGTCAGGTGCATGTATATGTCCAACCATTACAGCATCAACTCCATTATTTATCATTGCCTCAAAGGGTGGAATCTCTATAGTCCATAGCCTTAGTGAGTCACTAGAGATCATAGCAAGTGAGGAGTGCGAATCTGTCTCTGTATCACCATGCCCGGGAAAATGCTTAGCAGTCGCTAGCATGCCATGGTCCTGGAGACCCTTCATAAACTGTATTCCATAATCAATGACTATTTTAGGATCTTCACTAAATGATCGCACATTAATAATTGGATTTGCAGAATTATTATTAACATCCACAACAGGTGAAAAATTCCATTGAATCCCAACTGCTCTTGCTTCTTTTGCAATTATTTTTCCTACTTCATATGCATTATCGGGTTTACCCGTTGCTGCAATCGCCATTAATGGTAAAAGATCAGTACCCATTGGAAATCTCTGATTAAGACCATATTCAATATCTGCATCAAAAAGAATAGGAACCCTGGACCTGCCTTGCATTTCATTCATTATGGTCAATGAGCTACTCGCATCACCATACCAAAGGTGTACACCACCTAAACCATCGGAGTCTATAAGCTCCACTATCTCATCCCATTTAGTTGATCGAATATCTTTTAAGCGCATACTCATGCGGTATATGAGCATTTGCCCGATCTTTTGACGTAATGATAAATCTTTTAAAGTGCTCTCAGCCCAATTCTTTGAACCGCTGGGCAAAGTCGAGCAACTCATGAAAAGTGCTAACGCCGTAATGCAAATGATATAGTTTAAACGTGATATAATTGAATTAATCATAAATATTTATCAATAAGAATATTACAAATCTTTTAATTTTAATTTTATAATTGATACTCTTTTTATTAGAGATATAACTTTTTCAAATTAGTTTTAATAGATGTCAAAATCAATTGAACAACTAGTTGGGCAAATTATCATTGCAGGATTCAGGGGCAAGGCTCTTGAAAAAGACTCTGATATTGCCAGATATGTAACAGAATTCAATATTGGCGGAGTGATACTGTATGATGAGGACCTTGAAATAGGTGGAGATGGAACACGAAACATAGAATCTCCTAAGCAGGTTAAAAAATTAATAAGCCAACTTCAAGATCTTTCAGAACATCCACTCTTGATCTCGGTTGATCAAGAAGGAGGACAGGTTCACCGTCTCAAATCAGTATATGGATTTGAAGAAACACCATCCTGGCAGCACATCGGTGTTCTTAATGACCCATTAATGACCGAGCAATTTGCAAAAACGATGGCCTCTACCCTTTCTGGCTTGGGCATCAATTTAAACTTCGCACCAGTACTGGATCTCGACCATGGTCAAGACACCGTTATTAGCGATTCGGAGCGTTCATTCTCAAAAGACACTCAAGCCATCATAGAGCATTCTAAGATATTTATTGAGCAACATAAGAGGAAAAAAATTATTACATGTGGAAAACATTTTCCTGGACTTGGGTCAGCTTCGGGAGATACTCATGAAGGTTTCACAGATATTTCAGATACTTGGTCTGTAAAGGACCTTATCCCTTTTGATGAGATGATTCAATCTGGTGATCTGGAAATGATAATGGTATCCCATACCTTTGATACAAAGCTTGACCAGGATTTTCCATCATCCCTTTCAAAAAAAATAGTGACTGAAATGCTAAGAAATGACCTTGGATTTTCCGGTCCAGTCATATGCGACGACCCCAGCATGAGAGCAATCTCAGACCACTATGATTTACATGACACATTTGAACTCATGATCAATGCAGGCATAGATCTTTTCTGTCTTGGTAATAATTTAATTTATGACCCTGATTATATCCCTAGATCAATAGGTGTTATTTGTGACCTCATTCGTCATGGGAAAATAACTGAAAAAAGAATCACTGACTCAATTGATAGGGTCAATAAAATTAAAAAGAGATATAATGTATGACAGATGATCTTTTTTTTGCAGGCATAGACTGCGGTGCAACAAAGGTCATGGTACAATCTGCCACACTTGATAAAAGATCAAACAGAATGATTCCTGATGATCTCCAAAAAGAATATTTTTATAATGATCATGAAATGTGGAATGATGCTTTTATTCCCAAACCAGTTTCCGAACAAAAAATTGAATATTCAGATGGTAATATTCGTCTTACAGATTTTGAGATCGATCAAGGAAACATTATAGTTGAAACTATTAACAGGGCAATATCAGATGTAAATGGTCATAGAATTGGAATATGTTTTCCTGGTATAAAAAATAATGATGGTATAGTGGTAATGGCAAATGGACCTAGAATACCTGACTTTAAAAAAAGGGTAAAAGGAATCGATACTATCTATAATGATTCTGATTGTTGCGTTTTGGGCGAATGGCGCTCCACCATCGGCAAGTTACAGAATACTGAAAATTTTGTATATATTGGTGGTGGTACTGGCATAGCAGATGGCATTGTGATCAAGGGTGAAATGATCGATTTTAATTTAGACCATAATGTAAAACGATCATGGGAGCTAACAATGCACACTGGTGAAACAGTGGAGTCCTGCCTTTCTCCAGCAGGGATGATAGGAATGTATAATAGGTCAACTAATAGTAATATATCCACAATGATAGAATTATCTCGACAAAAAGATTTTATCAATGTGATTGACAAAGCCAAGGATGCCTTCAATGTTTTGATCAATAGCAGAGTTCAGTTCTTTGAGGAGAATAATGTTGAAATTGAAAAGATAGTCATTGGACAGAGATTAGGCTTATTTTTAAAGAAATATGATCACAAACTAGGAGAAATATTCAGAGGATGTACAACCCTGCCAATAGAATTTTCTGAAGATAGGCGTACCGCAGCCCTAGGTGCGGCTTGGTCAAAAGCATGCTTGTAAGAGGTAAAAAGCCAAAAAAAGAGCCACTCATATCTGTTGGACTAATTCTGCCAATGGATAAACAAAATTCAATAACCATTTACAATGATCTGGATCAAAAAAAATATTTCATTGAATCAGAAAATGATCATTTATTGGTTAATGGTAAAAAAACTGAAAATATTAATCTTATAGGATCATCCAAAGACCAGATATTTACCTTGGATCGTGTGCCAGCAGGACGAGGTTTCCATTGGGAAAAAAATATTAGTATTCAGGTTGCAGGTTCTCTGGACATCTCTAATAAAAATGGTTATTTGTTTGTTATTAATCAAATAAACCTTGAATCATATTTAATGTGTGTAGCAACATCAGAAATGAGCGGCAATTGCCCACCAGCTCTTCTTGAAGCCCAAACAATAGCTGCTAGATCTTGGCTTGTGGCAGCTGTAGAACAAAAACATTTAGATCTTGGTCTGGATGCTTGTAATGATGATTGCTGCCAAAGATACCAAGGCATAGGGAATCTTTCTGAGCAAGCAAGATCGGCAGCTAACAATACCCGTGGGAAGTTTTTAATATTTGATAATATGATCTGTGACACGCGTTACTCTAAAAGTTGTGGAGGAGTTTCAGAGAACAACGAGAATGTTTGGGATATGGAGCCCAAACCATATCTTCGTGGAGTTTTTGATGGCTGTCAAAAAGAACTTCCAGATCTTTCAAATACAACTAAATTCGCAGAGTGGTTGAAAAATAGTCATGGATGCTATTGCAGTAATAATTATGTAAATGAGGAAGAACTAAAACAGTACCTTGGGAGCGTTGACGAAAAAGGAAATTATTTTCGGTGGGAGTTCACATACTCTCAAAATCAAATACTAAAAATGATCAATGAAAAAATAGGCCAACCCTTTGATCATGTTTTGTCAATAGATCCTATTGAACGTGGATTTTCAGGAAGGATAATCAAACTCAAAATATCGGGTGAAGCTAATAACAAGCCCCAAGAAATATTTTTAGAAAGTGAATATGAGATTCGGAGGGTTTTTCATCCTGAATTTTTATATAGTTCTGCTTTTATCATTAATGCAAATTCTAGCATTAATAGCCCATTGGATAAAATAACCTTAAAAGGAGCAGGCTGGGGACATGGTGTGGGCCTATGCCAGATTGGTTCTCTGGGAATGGCTTTATCAGGTAAGTCATCAAAAGATATTCTTACACATTATTTTTTATCCACAACTATAAAAAAGTTATATGACTGAAACTGTATCACTGCATTGGATCGATTGGACGATCATTATCGCTTATATTATTTTTTCATTAGGCGTTGGTATCTATTTTTCAAAAAGAGCTGCATCAAATACAGAAGAATATTTTCTATCTGGACGTTCTTTACCTTGGTGGGTCGTTGGAACATCAATGGTAGCAACAACATTTGCTGCAGACACACCCCTTGCTATAACTGAATTCGTACGCGGTCCTGGTATTTGGCAGAATTGGTTCTGGTGGAATCTTCTTATGGGGTCATTGCTTGGAGTTTTTCTTTTTTCCCGATTATGGCGTAGAGCAGAGGTATTGACAGATAATGAATTACTTGAGATACGATACAGTGGAAAACCAGCCGCATTTTTACGTGCATTTAAAGCAGGATATTTTTCTATTCTTTATAACTTCATCGTCATGGGTTGGGTAATAAATGCTATGGCCTCAGTAGTATCTGTCATGCTGAACATGGACAAATGGACAGCAGTATGGCTATGCGTGACCATTGCCCTTGTTTATGCAATACTATCAGGATTTTGGGGGGTTGTGGTAACAGATCTTGTCCAGTTCTGCATAGCAATATTTGGTTCTATCGCCCTTGCGATCATTGCACTTAATCATGTGGGCGGTATGGAAAAATTATTATTTAAGCTATCACAACTTATGGGTTCAGATGCAATCCATGAAAATACTCTAAAATTCGTACCACCTATCCCGGAAGCTGCATTGAATACATCTACTTTCTGGGAATCTCCTTTTTCAAAGTTTCTTATTTTTATTACAGTAATGTGGTGGAGTCATCATGGTACAGATGGTGGTGGTTATATTATCCAAAGAATGTCTTCAGCAAAAAATGAAAGACATGCCCTGCTGGCTACTTTATGGTTCAATCTAGCCCATTATGCATTAAGAGTTTGGCCATGGATACTTGTTGCTGTCGTTTCTATAGTTATGTTCCCAATGATCCCAGAATCATACAGCGAGCTAGGAATTAAAGCTGGATATCCCCTAGTAATGAATACGCTTCTGGGACCTGGTTTAAAAGGAATACTTATCGTATCATTTTTAGCTGCTTTTATGTCAACCATAGATACACATTTGAACTGGGGAGCTTCGTATTTGATAAATGATATTTATAAAAGATTTTTCAAACCAAATGAGTCAGAAAGGCATTATGTTCTTATAAGTAAAATTATTACAGTAATTCTAATGATCCTTGCAGCATTTACCGCATTAAAGATGCAAAGTATATCAAAAGCATGGGAATTTATTTTTTCTATGGGAGCTGGTATTGGTCTTGTACTGATTCTTCGCTGGTTTTGGTGGCGAATAAATGCCTGGAGTGAGATCACTGCGCTTGCAACATCAATACTGATTACCATCAGTTTAGAATTGATTGCTTGGAACCAAACAGTATCTGCTGGTAATCAATATTCTCTTTTTGGAACAGCTCCGGTCTTATTTGGGATTACTCTCCAAGTACATCATAAACTAATGATCATAGTACCACTAGCGATTATTGCTTGGGTGAGTGCCACGTTCTTAACAAGTCCAGAACCAATTGGCCATTTAAAAATATTTTATGAACGTGTCCAACCTGGTGGATGGTGGGCACCTGTCACCAAAGGATTTGAACATACTGCTCAGCCAGTAAGTAAAGGGATTTTAATCCAATGGTTTGCAGGTATATTAATGATTTATGGTTTTACTTTTGGTATCGGGAATTTAATCTTTACCAATTATAGTAATGCAGTTCTTTTATTTGGCTGCGCCCTTATAGGTTCTTATTTGATTTGGAATAGAAGCATATCAAAATTAAACTAAATCATGTCTGAGCCCAGACGAATCTATTCAATTGATATCTTTCGAGGAATGACGATCGCATTAATGATCATCGTCAATAACCCTGGTAGTTGGGGGCATGTATATGCACCATTATTACATGCAAAATGGCATGGTTGTACGCTTACAGATCTAGTATTTCCTTTTTTTCTGTTCCTTGTTGGTGCATCGATGAGATTTGCATTTGTAAAGTGGCATTATTTCCCTTCTAAAGAATTTCATAAACACATTTTTTGGAGAACTTTTTCTATTTTTTTAGCGGGAATTATTCTTAATGCATATCCATTCATAAAGCAAGACTGGGATTGGTCTAGTTTTAGGATCTTAGGAGTTTTACAGCGCATAGCACTGGCATATGGCATAAGTGCTTTAATGATCATTAGGTTTGATTTTAAACAAATGGCTCAGATTCTTACAGGAATTTTACTATTCTATTGGGGGATCTTATGGATTGGTGCTTCTGGAGACCCATTTGGTCTAGAAACTAATTTAGTACGAAAACTTGATATTCTGATATTGGGAGAAAAACATCTTTACAGAGGTTTTGGATTATACTTTGACCCAGAGGGCCTATTAAGCACTATACCATCTGTCGGTACCGTAATCATTGGATACCTTATGGGTGGAATGTTGCACACAACAAAAAATTATACTGATTGTTCAAAGAGGATGGCAATTTTTGGAATAGTTATAACTCTTATTGGATATATCTGGGGATTTGCATTCCCTATCAATAAAGCACTTTGGACGAGCTCTTATGTTCTGTTTACTGGAGGCATAGCGACAATTGTTTTATCAATTTTGACATATCTTATTGATATTAAAAATTGGAAAAGGCCTTTCTGGTTTTTTGAGGTATTTGGTACTAATTCTGTCTTCTTATTTATGATATCGGGCCTGTGGACAAAAACAATAATTAATATCAAGCTGGAATTAAATGATAGCTCGGTAAGTGCCTATCATTACCTCTATAAGACTATTTTTCTTCCAGTCGCAGGAGACCTGAACGGTTCACTTCTTTTTGCCCTATCACATGTATTAGGATTTTGGCTAATTCTCTATTGGATGTACAGAAAAGAAATTCGGATTAAACTTTAAGATCAATGAAAAAATTTCTGACAATTTTTATAATGCTTGGGGTACTCTTTTCTAATGACAGCCCTTATGTAGTTGTGCTTGGTATTGCCCAAGACGGAGGAATGCCACATGCAGGCTGTGAAAAGCCTTGCTGTGAAGGCTTATGGACGACAAATCAAGGAGAAAAAGTTTCCTGTATAGGTATTGTAGACCCGCGAACAAAAAAAAGTTGGATGATTGACGCCACGCCTGACCTTCCTGAGCAGTTACGCACACTTACTCTTGTTCACAAAACTGAACTTGCTGGTATATTCTTAACACATGCACACATGGGTCATTATACTGGTTTGCTGGAATTTGGCAGAGAGGTAATGGGTGCAAAAAATATTCCAATATTTGCAATGCCAAAAATGAGGTCATTCTTAGAAGGTAATGGGCCTTGGAACCAACTTGTAGAACTTGAGAACATAAAAATTGTATCCCTAAAAGACGGAAAGGAATTAAAAATGGGTGATCAATTATTTATTGAACCTTTTCTGGTTCCACACCGGGATGAATACTCTGAAACTGTAGGTTATAGAATAATGGGGCCAGAAAAATCGCTTATCTATGTTCCAGATATTGATAAATGGGAAAAATGGGAACAAAATATTTTTCAAATTGTGATGAATATTGACTTTGCTTTAATCGATGGCACTTTTTTTTCTCAAGATGAACTACCACATAGGAACATGAGTGAGATACCGCATCCATTTATTATTGAATCCATAGAAACATTATTCGACCTAAGTACTCCAAACAGAAATAAAGTACATTTTATCCACTTAAATCATTCGAACCCAGCTATAAAAAGAAATAGTGCAGCTGAGAATTATATAAGATCAAAGCGCTTCAATATCGCTAGGGAAAACAACCAGTTTAGTTTATGAAAAAAATTTTTATAACAGGTGCTTCATCCGGAATTGGAAAGTCACTTGCACTTGCATATGCAAAGAAAAAATGTTTGATAGGACTTTCTTCAAGAAGGATTGAGATTCTAAATGATGTATCAAAAGAATGCAAAAGACTAGGTGGTATTCCTTTTGTATACGAACTGGATGTACAGAATAGTGAACAATGTGAAATAGTATCAAACACATTTATTAAAGATGCTGATGGAGTCGATTGTGTTATCGCAAATGCAGGCATCGGAGGTGATGATCAAATCTATTCAGGATCAAGTAAAAGTATAAACAATGTATTAAAAACCAATATTCTTGGTGTTACCAATACATTAATGCCCTTTATTCCATATATGAGAGAACAAAGAAATGGATCTTTAGTCTGCATTAGTTCGGTAGCAAGCTATGTTCCTCTACCTTTTCATGGTGGCTATGCTAGCTCTAAAATAGCTATTCGTATGATATTTGATTCATGGAGACCGACCTTAGAAAGGCATAATATAAGAACTATATCTATTTGTCCTGGATTTGTGGATACACCAATTGTGAAAGGACCTGCAAGAAAACTACCAATGAGATCACCAGATAAAGCAGCTGAAAAATTCATCAAGGTGATTGCTAAAGGAAAAAATACATATGTTTATCCTTGGCACTATAAAATATTAATTTTTATTGCTAACATTGTGCCTAAATGGCTATATAATTATGTTATTAGGACAGTGTTTCATAAGCCGATTAACTAAAAAATGAATAACTTCAAATCATGAAAACCAAAATAATCTCGTTTAATAATTCTGGTATTCTATCAATTGATGATAGAACTGCTAATATTTTTTCTGTTATAATTGGATCATTTTTGATCGGTGTCCTTGCACAGGTATCGATCCCTATACCCTTTAGTCCCGTTCCAATAACAGGCCAGACCATTGGTGTTGTATTGGTTGGAGCATTATTAGGGTCCAAAAAAGGAGCACTATCTGTTCTTTGCTATCTATCAGAAGGTGCAATGGGTATTCCTGTATTTGCACAAATGAAAGCAGGCGCTCATGTTTTGGTAGGGCCAACTGCAGGCTATTTGTGGGGCTTTGTAATAGCTGCTTATCTAATAGGATATTTAGCAGAAAATGGTCTGACTTCTAAACCACTCCATAGCTTTTTATCTTGTTTTGCCGCTACAACATTGATTTTGATCCTAGGGACTATTTACCTTGCAGCGTTTAAGATCGGACTTAGCGAGGCCCTTGTAATGGGCTTCTATCCTTTTCTTGTTGGTGATGTAATAAAATCTACAGCCTGCGCTGTATTAATTAGCTCCATACGTAAGATCTAATATATTATTTGATAAGATCTGCCTGCTTTGCCATATTTAAACAAGCAGCTGTTACGCCTCCCTGATCGTGTGAGGTAAAAGTAATACCTACTTTACACCATCCAACAATCATATCTGGATGGTGATTCTCTTCTTCAGCTTTTTCGGCTAGTTTATTGATAAAATTTATACTATCCATATATGTATCAAATATGAATGTTTTTTTAATGGAACTATCAGAGTAATCCCAACCATTCAACTCACCTATACTTTCTTCGATTTCTAAATTGGATAAAAGGCTCATATAACTTCTCCATGTATTTGATTTATCTTATTTAATTCAAAACGTACCCAATATATTGCAATTATAAAGGAAACAGCGGCTGCTACCATCATCGCATACCAATTCCACTCAACTGGTTTTTGCAATATAAAACTAAAGTAGATCGCTAACGGGGCACTAATTCCTAATACCCTAATTATTGTTATAATAAGTACTGGCAATCCTTTTCCCAGGCCCTGCATAACTCTACCAGATGTAATCGCAATCGCAACCAGAGGATAAATAAAGCTTAGTAGCCTTAAAAAACCAACAGAAACATCAATGATCTCTTGATCCCTAGTGAACCAGGAAGAAAAAATATCTGCAAATAGATAGACAAAAGCTGATGATACCAACGTAATAAAAAATGCGCTAATAATGCCATAACGAATGATCTGGTTGAGGGCTCTGATCTCTTTTGCTCCGTAAAACATTCCAACAAGTGTTGTCAAAGCACCAGCAATCGCGAAAATAGGTAAAAATATAAGCATATCTAGCCTTCCCGCAACCTGGTATGCTGCAACGGTCTGTGAAGAATATTGAATTAATATTTTATTGAATACACCTTGCCCAACTGCCATAATTATCATCGACAGTGAGGCTGGTAATCCGACCTTAACTATATCCCATAAAATGATTTTTGATGGGGAGAATGCCTTTAAATTGAACGATATATAAGCATGCTCTTTAATGAATAACATATAGATAAAGATCAAAAATACACTTAGCTGTGATACTACCGTTGCCAGAGCAGCTCCTTTAACACCCATGCCTAACCCAATATTCCCATAATCTTCAAGATTGAAAATGAATATAGGATCAAGAATAATATTTAGTATTGTTCCCAATCCAGCCACCAACATCGGAAATTTCATATCACCCTCACCTGCTAGAATAGATCTAAAAAACCCAGAGAAGACCATGAAGGGAAGCCCAAGGACAATCATGGAAAGATAATCCCAGCCCAAATTAAGAATATTACCCTCTGCACCAAAAATTGCTAATATATCCTTACCATAATAAAGTCCAAGTAACGTAAAAACTCCAGATATACAAGCCGCCATGGCAATTGCATGCTCTGCACTATTGTCAGCGCCACTTTTATTTTTTTGACCTATTAACCTAGCAATAGAAGCTGTGACTCCTGAACCCAATCCCATTGTAAGACCAAGCATTAAAAAAAAGATAGGCATATTAAATGCAACCCCTGCTATCGCATCGCCTCCTAGCCTACCTATAAACAACATATCAACAATATTATAAAGGGTATGAATTCCCATTCCAAACATTATGGGAATCGCTAATGTCCACAATGCTTTTTTGGGATTTTCTATGAAGGAGCTTAGCCTTGATCCAGAGTCTGATTCCATTGAGAAAATTTACAGGTTAAAAAATCTACATTATGTAAAAAGAGAGAAACAGATATGATAATGTCTATACTAAATCAATTGCCGTCTTTAACATGATATTCACATCTTTTCCGATTTGAATTAGACCATCATGTTCTGTAACACTTAATTGCTGTTCAGCATCAATTGCAGATAGAGTTACTGTTTTATCTTCATTCTCCCAAAAGACTACATTGCAAGGCATTAGCATTGCCACTTCAGATTGCATTTTGAGCGCTTTTTCTGCTAGTTCTGGGTTGCAAGCACCTAGAATACGAAACCTTGGATAGTCTATATTTAATTTCTCTTTAAAAGTCTTTTTTATATCGATCTCAGTTATAACTCCAAACCCATTTTCTGCAAGAGTTGATCGAATTTTTGAGTCTACGTCTTCAAATGAGATAGAAATTGTTTTTTGGTATCCGTATTTCATAATGTTTTTTAGATAGTTAAAATATTAAATCGGCCATAGGATTGGTAATAGATAAATGGCCATTAACCAAAATATCAGAGCGAGAGGAAATCCAACTCTTATATAATCACTGAACCTATATCCTCCAGGCCCATATACCATTAAATTGGTCTGATATCCTACTGGAGTAATGAATGATGCTGAGGCAGCGAATGCTACGGCAAATACAAAAGCTCTGGGATCAAACCCCATTTGCTGTGTGACTGCTAAAGCAATTGGTGTCATAATTATGGCTGTAGCCGCATTGGAGGATATTTCTGTTAGAATGATGGTTAATAGATAAATAAGCCCAAGCAAAACTTTTGGCTGTAATTCTTCTGGTGCAGATCTGGCCACTGAAGAGATAAAACCACCTATCCAATCTGCTGTCCCTGTTTTTTGTATTACAATACCAACCGGAATGAGAGCAGAAATTAAAACAATGACCTGCCAGTTTATTGATTGATAGCTTTCCTGGGGAGTTATGATGTTCAATGCAAGTAGGATGACCACTCCTAACATTGCACTTTTTACAATCGGCATTATTCCTAGCGCAGCAAGCGCTATAGTACCAATAATTACTACAATGGTCATCCACCAAAAACGTTGCTTGCTTAGTTCTGCCTGGACCTCCCCTAGAACAACAAAATCTCCATTTTTTGAAAGTTCGTCTACCTTATTCTCTGGTCCATATACCAGGAGTGTATCATATGCATTTAGGACAACATGTGCAATTTTTTTACGAAGAATAGACCCCTCTCTTCTAATAGCAAGTATGAAGGCCCCAAATCTTCTACGAAAATTTCCTGCCATCAAACTTTTCCCAACAAGATCAGATTTATTTGTCAATAAGCATTCGACCAATACGTTGTCTTCCTGTTCCAGCTCTTCTTGTGTTAGTTTTTCATCCGTAAGGAGTGTAACCTTTTCAACCTCTTTCATACGCAAAAAGTTTTCTAAAGTGCCCCTTACAAACAAGATATCGCCTACTTTTAAACGCGTTAGCCTGATCATATTTGTAATCATTTTATCATCTCTAAGTATATCTAGAACCATAACATCATAGTTTTTATTTATTCCACGGTCAAGACAGGTTTTACCATTTAGAGGAGATTCCTGAGTAATCTTCATTTCCGTCAGATAACCACCTAGGTGATAACTACGTGTAAGGCTTGAAGTAGAGGTTCTTGAAGGTAAAACCAGAGGTGCGACAAAAAGAACGTATAGCAAACCAACTCCCATTAGAATTATTCCATACCTCATAAATTCAAACATACCCATTGGTTCAGCGCCCGGCTGTGATATGTAAATTGAATTGACAAGCAAATTCGTGGATGTGCCAACTAATGTTAATGTCCCACCAAGGATAGCTGCATAACTTAAGGGAATCAACATTTTAGAAGGACTTATCTTGTATTTTTGAGCTAGTCTGATTGTCACAGGCATAAAGATCGCTACAATCGCGGTATTATTAACCACTGCTGAGGCAATACCAATAGTAAAAAGGTATACAGCTCTGCCAAGAATCATCGATCGATCGGCAAGACGTCTAATTCTAATAATCAGATATTCTAATATCCCTGTTTTTTGAAGAGCTCGACTTATAATAAAAAGAAAAGCAATTGTAATTACTGCTGGATTTGAAAATCCTGATATTGCTTCTTCTGGAGTAAGATAACCTAATAGGAATAATATTGTAAGTAGTATCATAGCTGTTACATCGATAGAAAATGCTTCGACCACGAACATAATGAACCCAAGAGATAAAAGGGTCAGAACAAGTATGATATCTGGGTTCATATATTTAAGAACTCAATATAGATTATTTGTTTAGCTAAATGGATGTTCACCAACATGTGATCGAACTTTAACTTTTGCTGGTTTAGCATTCAGGTAAGAATCCCCGAGCGCATCCTTGTTCTTAATTGAACCAATGAGTGAGTCAATAACAGTATTTTTTCTAATGTTATTTAAAACAGCTATTATAAATATTGGATATTCCGCTTGAGGGAGTACCTGCTCCCAATCATCAAATAGGTCAGTCTCATCGAGGAATTTATCAACATCTGGTTGTTCCTTTAATAAGGAGGAAACATTCTCCATTAGGGATAGCAATTCGGACTTAAGGTCCTTCTTGTCTAGTTCGCTTAAATTCATTTTTTTGCCAATATAGAGTGTTCATCAACATCATCGATCTGTGATAATGCAACATGATCTCTTGCATATTGTTTATAAACGCCCGATGTGACAAAGATCTCAAAAAGATCTTCATCAATATGATAATCATTTTTCATAAAACCCATGATACGCATTGCCTGGGAAAGTTGTTTACCATCTTTATAAGGACGATCAGCTGCTGTCAGTGCTTCGTATATATCCGCAATTGCCATTATCTTTGCCTGAGTTGACATCTGCGATGAATTGAGTCCTTTGGGATATCCTGTTCCGTCCATTTTTTCATGGTGCCCCCCCGCAAATTCAGGAACATTTTTTAAATTTTTTGGATATGGTAATTGTTCTAGCATCTCAATAGTAATAACAATATGATCATTAATGATCTCACGTTCCTCAGGTAATAAAGTTCCTTTTGGAATATTTAGATTGCGAATTTCTTCTTCACTTAGAAATGCCTGCTCACTTCCATTGAACTTAATTTTATCATTACCAATTGCTTTTACTCTATCTTGGAATTCCGGGTTCATGAATTCACCTCCAACATTACACTCTTCCAGAAATTTCATATTTGCGTTTATTTTTTCAATTGTTTTGTAGTACTCTTCATCATAATCTTCAGCTGATTGACCATTTAACTGACGCTTCAAGAAAGCAATTTCTGCATCACGTTTAAGTAATTCCATTCGGGTTCTAATTAACTCAATTCGATCGAAGATTGTTTCTAGTTTTGTTCCTTTATCAACGACATGAGGGGGTGTTGCAACTTTTCCGCAATCATGCAGCCAAGCAGCAAGATAAAGCTCGTACCGTTCTTCTTCATTCATAGCAAAGTCTTTATATTTACCTTCTTTCATATTTGCTACTGCATCAGCTAGCATCATAGTAATAACCGGGACTCGTTCACAGTGACCGCCTGTGTATTCTGATTTCTTATCAATAGCTGTGGCAATCAATTTAATGAATGCTTCAAATAACTTTTTTAGCTCCTCAACCAAACGTTTATTTGTAAGAGCAACAGCACCCTGTGATGCTAAAGACTCAACCTGTTCTGCCATCTCTTCATTAAAGGATATGACATCACCTTTTTCATTGCGAGCATTGATAAGCTGCATTACACCAATGATCTCATTCTCGTGGTTCTTTAGCGGAACCGTCAAGAAAGATTTTGAACGATAACCATTCTTTTTATCAAAGTTTATAGTACCTTCAAAGTCATATCCCTCCTCTTCATAAGCATCTTTAATATTTACCGTTTTTCCCGAAAGGGCTACGTAAGCAGAGACGTTTTTTTGATTGGGTGTATTATCATCAAGCCATAATTGAACGGGATAATAAGGGATCTCGGTACCAGACGTCCCCCCCATAATTGTATTCATTGAATCATTTCGAAGTATTTCAAATGAAAGATCTCCATCCTCATTAATTGAGTATAAAGTTCTTCCATCAGCTCTTGTAATATGCTTTGCTTCTTCTAAAATCATTTCAAAGAGACGATCGGTATCCTTTTCAGTAGATAAGGCCATGCCTATTTCGCTTAAACGATGTAAGCGATCTTCTAGGAATTTTATTCTATTTAGAGCATCCATATTTCTGATTAATTACATATTACAATTTGTCTGCATTAAATGTACACCATCGTAACCTTCCTTAACAATTAGAATAGGCATTGATTTACTACAATGGATTAATTTCTAGTATGCACTCTGAGGTCCAACAACGTCTTGACCAAGTTTTTCAAGCAATACAAAATAAAAACTTAGAAAAAATCGACCTAATAGGACTATCTCAAGATATCCAATCTAAGAACATTAGTCGAGATATATCATATGAGTTTTTAGATATTGCTCACTTTAACATTATTGCAAATCACATATCGGAGTCAAATCAGGCTGATATTTGGCTTAATAACTTGGTAGATATTGTGGAAAGATCAAAATACCATACAGGTCGTCTTATAAAACATAGAGCTGAGCGATATAAAAATAAAACTGCCTTAAATATTATAATAAAAGGTGAACTAAAAACGATATCCTATTCTTCCCTTTGGTCATCAGTTATTGAAACTGGATGTGCGCTGTCTTCGTTTGAAAAAGAGACAAATAAGCCTATTACGATAGGCTTATTAACGCATAATCAATTAAATGGTGTTTTAGTAGACCTAGCTTGTTTATCATTTGGAATAAGAGTTGTACCAATTCCCTTGAATGGGACCTCAGAACACACTTCATATATTTTAGACCATGCAGAAATTACGCACCTGTTTATAGGCGGTAAAACTGGAGGGAAGCTTTGGAATGAGGTTCAAAGTGACAAATCAATTCAGGCAATAGCTCTAAATGATAATGATAGTTTAAAAGGACAAATTGTTAATTGGGAACAGTTCTTGGAGCTGGGTGATGGGGTAATTGATTTTGACCCTGACAAGCGTTTAGATAATGTAAATATGCAGGATATTCAAACTATTATGTACACTTCAGGCACTACCTCTAATCCAAAAGGTATAATATTTAATCAGATGAATATTATGAGTAAACGATTTGCTCGTGCATTGGCATTACCAGCCTTGGGGTCAAATGACATATTTTTATGCTATCTACCCCTTTTCCATACATTTGGTAGATACTTTGAACTTATGGGGAGTATTTTTTGGGGTGCCTCCTATTCTTTTGCAGAATCTCCTGCATTTAATTCTCTACTAAATGACTTTAAAATTGTAAAGCCTACAATCTTTATAAGTATTCCTAAAAGATGGGTTCAATTATATGAGATGTTTCAAAATGAAATAGAGATCGATAGTGAAGATGAACTAATTAATGAAAAATTGAAAGAAATTACTGGAGGGTCTCTTGAGTGGGGCCTATCTGCAGCGGGATATTTAGACCCAGATATTTTTTCGTTCTTTCATAAGTATAATTTAAAGCTACTGAGTGGGTATGGTATGACCGAAGCAACAGGAGGAATAACAATGACCCCACCGGATGATTATATCAGAGATTCCGTAGGAATAGCACTTCCAGGCATCGAGTTAAAATTAGAAAACGATGGAGAGTTATGTTTAAAAGGCCCCTATGTTTCCCAAAATTACTATAAACTAAATAATTCAGATACTTATAATGATAGTTGGTTCCATACTGAGGATATTTTTGAAGAAAGAAATGGCCATTATTTTATAATTGACAGGAAAAAAGACATTTATAAGAATAGTAGAGGCCAAACTATTGCACCACAAAAAATTGAGAATCTTTTTCAGGATTTTGATTCTGTTAAATCAGTATTCCTAATTGGAGATGGTAAGGAATTCAACACAGTTCTTATATATCCCGACCAAAATAATTCATCAATTGACTTAGGTCAAAGTAAAGAAGAAGAGATAAGAGACCTTTTTAGCTCCATGATATTATCCGTCAATAGTTTTCTATCTCCATTTGAACGCATCATTAATTATGTGATAATAAATAGGGATTTTCTTGAAAACGAAGGTGAGGTAACACCTAAAGGTACATTTGTAAGAAAAAAGATATTAGAAAATTTTAAAGAAATAATTGCACCACTATATGAAAAAAACTATTCGGCATTGTATTTTGGGAATAAAGAACTCCGAATACCAAATTGGCTTCTAAGAGAGATTGGCACCATAAAAAGTAATTTAAAATGGGAGGGACATTTATTATCCATTAAGGATCAATCAAAGTTTTTAACCCTTCAGTGGTCAGAATCCTATTTAACACTTGGTGATTTTAAATACGATATAAAAACGAACATATTAGACTTGGGTAAAATGATACAATCGCCTGATCTATGGCTAGGGAATTTTAAATTTTCAGATTTTACGGGCCCTTCAATTTTTAGATTAAAAGAGGCTAAAAAGTATAATCAAATCAGCATTAAAGAACCAAAGAGCGGTACCACATTTGATCAAATAAAATATGCTAACGATAAAATTGAAACCGTACTATTTAAAATTCATAGTACTGTCA
This sequence comes from uncultured Fidelibacterota bacterium, assembly GCA_902562835.1. Taxonomy (GTDB): domain Bacteria; phylum Fidelibacterota; class Marinisomatia; order Marinisomatales; family UBA1611; genus CACEUX01. The sequence continues at coordinate 17,481 of CACEUX010000019.1, read as the reverse complement.
GATTATTCATATCTGATGATTCAATTTCATTCAATAACTTGAAATCAATTATTGATGGAGATCTTGGTAATTGGTCAGCTGTTTTAATTGATACTTATATGAATTATCAAAACCATTCTAAACCACTCTTTAGAATAAAAATGATTGAGGCAATGGCTCCTTTATTATCCGGAGAACTATTTACCTCAATGTTACACAGTTCTTTTATGTACCAACGCAAAATTGATCCTGCAAGAGGATTATCATTTGATATAGGGCGAACGAATGATGATCACTTCCATTCAGTCATAGAATATTTACAAAAAAACAAAGCTGAGATAGGACTCAAAAACAACAGTGAAAAAGAATTCATTAAGACACTTTTATTCCTGGTAGCTGATTTTGGAATTCTTCATCCAACTAGATTTGTTCTAGCACGGTCTGAATTAATTAATTGGCAATTGTCAGATGTGCCAAATCCTTTACAATCAACAGCTCAAAAAGCTTATTATGGTCTGGTCAAAGGTTTTCGTTCGTGGTTAGGGCAATCAACAAATGTTACAGTTGATCCCGAAACAGGAGAGGAATATAATTGGGAAGACGTTGTAATATTTGATGATAATGTTCGTAAAGGGCATAGAGACCGTCTTTTAAAGGCTATTTGTGATACCTCGTTAATCAAAGAATCATTATTTCTCTTCTCAAAAAATTTTCTTATAGATCTAAATGATATACCTCAAAAAGGCCTTTGGGTATCACATCTAAGCAGTCGTAATAATAAAAGTGTTTTCCGGATTATTGTGAGAACCCGATTATTTGGGAGTCATAATATCGTCATTAACCTTAATGAAGGTTGGGAGCGTGAGTTTATTGATGAAGAAACCAAATGGCTGATAAAAATGGGCCCAGGCTTTAAAGATAATTCATTAGTCGAGAACTTTGGAGGTTATTGGCCTGAGTATGAATTATATACTGAGGAATATATTCAAGGTGAAACATTAAATAATTATTTAAAGAGAAATAATAGAGATATTAATGATCAATCAAAAATGGATAGATGGCAAATGAGATGGCTTCATTTTATTTGGAGTGGCATTGAGGCCTATCAAGAATTTTGGAACAGGACAAATTTCCAATTATCTATACAGCCGCCAACACCTGAAAACTTAATAATCCCTCGACATGACTACAAAACTGGAACGAGACTGATATCAATCAGTGGAAGAAAGCCTGTTGGATCTCTAGCTGATCATTTCCTCGACCTGTATAGTGACTATATTATTCGCACTGAACAAAAATATCCTGGTTTAAGTCATATGTCCGATTGGGAAGTTATTTTTACTGCGACAATTCAAGCATTGAAAGTAACAAAAGGTTTTGAATTACTAAATAACTTAAGATTAGAACTTGGCACTCATTCAGTAAATAAAAAGTGTCAACAAACTGGCCTTACAATACAACGCATTAACCAATTTTTAGATGATGTAGATAGGTACGGAGTGTTAACAAAGCCAGTAGTTTTTGCATCCCTGCGATACGAAAGATGGTTAGACCTTAATACAGAAGCCACCTTAAAAGCCAAGGCATCAATTTTAAAAGAATTATATAAAGATTATAAGCTAAATGATCTTTTAGATAGCTACCCAGAAACTAGGGTTCGATTTTTCATGATGACATGCTTCAAGGATAGCCCTAAGGAACTCTTTGACGAGTTTCATTACATCATTCAGGATATGAGGAATAATGAGCTTAGCCCATGGAACCTAAATGAAAGGATTTCTGAAATACAATCAAGGCTCAATTTGAATGATAGTGAGGAATTCTTTTTGGCAAGAATGCTATTTCCTCATTTAGATGCTGCAGATTATGTGGAACTAGTAACAACAACCCACGGTGAAGAAGCCCGTTTAAATTTAGTCTATCAGACAGAATGTGTTGATGGGAAACTATATAGCATAAGACCTCCTTTTTTACCAAAAGAGATAGCTCAGTTTCACACATTACTTTCAGAGTCAGCGCTTTCAGTAACATTTACATCAGAACATGAATTCCTCTTAGCCTTTAATAGTAGAAATCTACTCGTTGGTGGCCTTTATTGGAAAAATCTGGAAGAAGATAGGGTTTATTTAGAATGGGTGGCGGTTAAAAATAAATATCAGAAGATTGCTTTAAGCAAAAGATTGATGTCTGACTTTTATAAGCGTATGACGCATGTTGGCATTACACATGTAACTGTTGGGTTTTATGCTCAGGAATTCTTTTTTAAGAACGGCTTTAAAATTGAAAAACAGTATGGTGGAATGGTTAAAAAACTTTAATTACTTACTAATTAGAAGATTTAACCATTCTGTAAAACATATTAAGAGCTATTAATTATTCATCAGTAAAGCATTTGGTAAATCATAACACCTGTGACTGATACATAGAGCCAAATTGGTAAAGTAATTCGCGCTATTTTTCTGTGTTTCTTTAATTGAGATGTCCATCCCCTATACAATGTGAAAAGGGCCAAAGGAATAATTATCGCAGCCAATATAATATGGGTTATGAGAATAAAATAATATATTGTTTCATGATTACCTTGATAGGGTTTTGGTCCACTTTTAAACCAATGATATATCACATAACTAACTAAAAATAGAGATGAAGTGCCAAAAGATGTTAACATTACAATTTTATGTGCTTCTCTTTTTTTATTGATGATGAGATAATAACCCAATACCAATAGCAATGTTGTTAAACCATTAATTGAGGCATTGAAAAAAGGTAAAAAAGATACGTCGAGGCTACCTTCGATACCTTCAGGCCTAGGACCAAGTATCAAAAATGCAACTGCCAAACTTATTACAACTGATATGACATAAATAATCTTTACCCAGAAAGCATCGTTTTTCATATAAACCTATCTAATAATATTATCCCAAATAGAGCAGGAAGATAAATAACTGACATTCTCAATAGAGACCGGGCATTGTCAACACTGTACTTTTTTACAAGCAAAAATCCCGATAATAAATACCCTAAACCCAATAATAATGCTCCATAGAAATATACCAATCCCAAGAGATTTATGTAAACAGGAACAATTGATACAGGAATCAGCAGCAAAGAATGCCAGATGATTTGTCGGTTTGTTCTTTTCCCATCTGGTTCTACTACCGGTAACATTTTTAACCCTGCTTTTTCATAATCATCTTTGAACATGAGAGCAATCGCATAAAAGTGAGGGTGCTGCCACAAGAATAAGATGGCAAATAATATCCATGCCTCAGGTTCTAAGGTACCAGCACCAGCTACCCACCCCCCCAGAGGCGGAAGCGCCCCAGGAATAGCGCCAATAGGTGTATTGAGCCATGTTAATCTTTTAAGTGGCGTGTAAACAAATAAATATGATAATGTTGTTAGCAATGCCAATAAAGCGGTTAAATAATTAACGTATACATATAACAGTGAAGTCCCAAAAAGGATAAGGATAATTCCAAATAAACGTGCCTGTTCAGGCATTATGAGTCCGGTTGGTAGTGGCCTCTGCTTAGTGCGATACATTAGGTTATCAGTCTCCATTTCTGCAAAATGATTTAATGCACCTGCACCTGATGATACAAGGCAGGATCCAGAAAGAGTAATAACGAATTTTTTAAAGTCTATTATGCCATCACTGCCCAAATAATAACCTAGAGCGGTTGATATCAAAATCATAAATGTTATACTAGGCTTTGTTAACTCGAAATAAGCTTGGTATTTGTTCGATGCTTTTGTGGGTGTACGCTTCATTTATGAACGTAGCTCTTTTACAAGGACCGCTATATCTTTCCTTAAAACCGCTTGGCTAGCATCATCAGTTCCATCAAAATACTTTCTAATATTACCATTGTGGTCTAAAAGGATAAACTTAATCGCATGACCTTGGGGAAGTTCACCTGCATATAGCATGAAACCACCTTGCTTAAGCTTCTTAGTGGATTCAAGATCCGAGCGAATGAATTGCCATCGATCGTCATCTACGCCAACAAAATCTGCATATTCCTTAAGAACGTCTTCTGAATCAGTCACCGGGTCTACTGTGACAGAAACAAACTGGACTTCCTTTACGTTTTGAAATTCTTTATAAAGAGTTGCCATATTAGAGCTCATTAGGGGACATGGGCCCGTGCAGCTCGTGAACATAAAGTCAAGTACTGTAATCTTGTTAGCCAATCTGGTTTTATTAAAAGGTATGCCATCTTGATCGTGAAATGCAAATTCTGGCACTTGTTTGATAATTGGGATATCATGAGAATTTTTTGCCTTTTGGATCACCCAGTTCGCTCCGAACCCCATTAGTATTATACCAGGAATTATTATATAAAGTATTTTATTCATTAATCAAACTTGACCGTTTCCATGCACAATATTGTACACTAATTATACCAAGTATCCAAGAAGCTATCCATAAATGAAAGAGCTGCACCAATGGTATAACATCAAAAAATACTAAAACCTCTCCGGAGACTATCTGAAGCATGATCAAAACCAAAAGACTCGTTGATGTCTGAACCACTAGCGAAGATGGGTTTACAGATCTTTTGACAAGTTTATACCAGATAAGACCACATAAAACTGTAATTAAGAATCCTAAGACACTATGAGCATATTTAAAGGGCCCCAACATATCTAATAAGAATTGGGAATCAACCATAGGGTTATCCTTCCGTATCATTTCAAGTCCCCCTCGGATCTCCGTTCCCAAGATCACTTCAATTAATAATGTGATTGCAAGTAATACAAATAAACTCTGCATTCTTGATGGATATTTACTTTGTCTCTCTGCATCAGGATTATCTAGATAGTATACTTCTTGAGAAGCGTATAAAAGTAACATCACTATTATAAGTGCAAAAAATAAATGTAATGTAATCGTCACAGGATTTAAAACCGTATGGACTAGTACAGCTCCCAACCAACCTTCAAAAAGAGTAAGAAAGAATGCGGTGATCAATGACCATTTGATTCTTTTTATGTGTGAATAATATTTGAGTCCTAAAAATAAGGTTATTGTAATAGAAAGACCCACAATAGCACCAAAAAGACGATTACAATACTCGATCCAAGCCAGAACGATATTGAACGTTGAGGGATCAATATGGGCTGGTATCTGTTCTATGCTCGTGGGGGGAATCCACCGGCCAAAGCACTTTGGCCAGTCAGGGCAACCCATTCCAGCTCCTGCAACTCTCACCATGCCACCTATAAAAATCAGCAAATAGGTCAACCCAGTTGATAAATAGATAAAGATTCTAAATGACTTCATTTTTAGCCTGCTAAATTATAAATAGAACCCAGATCTTTTAGCACACTTTTACACTTCAAATGCAAAGACAATTCGTGTAATTTCTGGTCTGGATTAGAACCTTTTGAATTAACAAATAAGACCTTTTAAAAAACGATTCATTAATTATGATTCTAAATAGAATAGAACCTGGCACGCCATGTACAGTTCGGAAAAGCGGTGAAACTGGGAAAGTAAAGCAAATATTTTTTTACCCTACGAAGTTTGAAATTGAATTTCCAAATGGGCAGATAGGGCACTTTACATCTAAAGACATTGATTTTGAAAATATAGAACAGAAAGAAGCCTTTCTTAAAGTTCCAACTGTCCCACCTAATGGAATCGGTAAATCATGGACTGATTGGTTTCCTTTTGAAGGTGAAAGCGTTGTAGAACATCATTTTTCAACAACAAAAGAGATCATGTGGGAAATGCTTACATCACTCGACATGTATAATGTATGGTTCCACGGTATTCAACGCGCTCTACCAGTTATCGATACTGAACGTTTTGTGCATAAATATTCTTTTTCAGAAATGGAACTCAAACCTGGTGCTTACTTCAAAGTGAGGCCAATGACGATAGCACCTTGGTTTACTTGCAGAATAATGACCATTGAAAAAGAAAGCGAATTTGGCTTCACTTTTAAAACTACGCCTCTAACAACTGAGTATATCCAATTCTCAATACGAGAAACAGACTTTGGGGTATGGGTGACCTGCAGGCGTAAATCCAAGGGCCTCTTGTCCATTATTAACCAAACGAATTGGCAAGAGAAATCAGAGATACTACAACATCTAGATAAAATAGTACCCAAGGTAAACTTTGGAGCTACAGACACTGAAGAATCAAATGGTGGAACGAGTGAAATAGCATTTGGAGGATTTGGTTCCCGTCAGGATTATATCGATTACGGGATCAATATGGGTATGCAGGATAACATGGATTATGTAAATGGGATTCCTGAAAAACCAATTAGAGGAATGGTAAAGGCTGGTATAGTTAAGGCTAAAAGAACTGGTATAGTCCCAAATTGCCCTGAAAAATCTTCAGGTGAAATTACTGCTAGCTCAAAAGCCAGTGGTGTTGATGCCCTCTCAAAAGATGATATGGTTGCTTATCTGGTAAATAAAGGTCTCGATGGAGATATGGAAACTGTGAATGCATGCTCAGATAAAATTATTAGAGGCAAGGCAAAGGCTATGATGGTCAAAATAAAAAGAGGCTCTATTGACCGTCCTCCAATTCCAGAAATAAGTGAAACCTCATCTGCGTCAGAAGCGCCTGAAGAAACCCAAGAAGAAATGATAGACCGCCTTGTCCAGAAAGGTCTCGGTGGTGATATGGATGAAATAAATGCCCTAGGTGACAGAGTGGTACGCGGAAAAATAAAAGCTGCAATCGTCAAAGCGAAACGTGCGGCCAAATAGCAATGTCTGACACACCAAAAACGACACTTTCTAAAACTCAGGTTATATCTATGATTGCTTGTACAGTTTTATTAATAATATATGTCACAATGGTAATGTGGGTTTTGTAATAATTAAAAATGGAATGGTTTACACTGGAATGGTTAATGGAAAATCTAGAATGGGCAGTTGGTCTTCTAGTCATTGGCTGTATAATTCTATTTTTTTTCCCAATACTTTTAGGATGGCAATTAAAAAAAGATGCACAAAAAGAAGATGAGGTATGAACCGTGGATGCGATTCCACTCATTTCCATTTTGGTATTGATCTTTGCGGTAGTTCTTATGAGTGAAGTAATAAAATTAAAAAAAGAAACAAGAAAATTATCCAAATTAGTAGGACACTTGAAGAAAGATATTAATATCTTAAAGTCTGAATCTGATGAATAATAATTCTATTTTTAGTTTTGACCTGACAAAAGGTTATTAAATAAATTCAAAGGTATGATTGACTTAAAATGAATGATACTGTAACAACAGAAAACCAAAAAAATGAATCGAGTCGTATTTATACGCTCTACTATTCCTTTTTTCTGATACCATTTATGATAGCGATATTTGGAGCAGTCTTTTTTCTCTTGTTTAGATTTATTACATACGAAACCCACGATGCTTCTGAGCTATTGAACCAAGTAAAGATCGGGTCTAAAACAAAAAGGTGGCAATCAGCCTATGAACTATCCAAAGTACTCAATAACCCAGAAACAGTGCCTCTGGACCTAGGATTCAAAGACCAAATGATCTCGGCTTACAGACATTCCATTAATGACGACCCCCTAGTTCGTGCTTATCTAGCAATTGCCATGGGAGCTACTGGAGATGGGTTCTATTCTGAAGAGCTAGTAGGAGGCATTACTGATGAGGCCCGAGAATCACGCTTGGCTGCGATCCAAGCAGTAGGAATGGTAAGATCAACAGAAGCTGTTGATAAGCTTATTTCTGTAATTGAACGTTCAGATTATCAAGATGAGCGCCTAGCTGCTACAATGTCATTAGGCTTTATTGGTGATGATCGCTCTGTTCCAATACTTAATGAATTACTATCTGATGAAGAACCAAATATTAGATGGGATGCCGCTATTGCTCTTGCCAAGATGGGAGAAATCAGTTCAGCACCTATTATTGAGAACTTAATGGACCGGAACTATTTAAACACATTCCCAGAATTAGACCCAAAAGAAGTTAACAAGGTTATCCTCACTGCCATTGAAACTACATCAATGATGAAGTATGATCGTTTTGAACCTAGACTTGCTTTACTTGCGGAGTCTGACGAGAACTTGAAGGTTCGTGATGCTGCAATAAAAATGTTGAAAAAATCATACAATAGGGTTATCTAAAATATGCCTGAAGAAAAAATGATACCTAACGCTGCTGTCGGATCATCTGCAGAAAATGCCTTTAAAGGTCCTGAAACTGATAGACGAGGATTTTTAAGCTGGCTTTCAGTTGGGTGGGTAGCCTATCTTGGAGTGACTGGTGGGTTTTTTACAATCATCGTCCGTTTTCTTTTCCCGAATGTACTATTTGAACCGCCACAAACGTTTAAAATTGGATTTCCAGAAGATTTCTCAAAAAATTCTGTTGATATCAAATTTAAGAAATCTTTTAATGCATGGATCGTAAGGGACGAAGAATCAATATTTGCCTTATCCACAGTATGTACGCATCTTGGATGTACTCCAAACTGGTTGCCTGTTGAATCAAAATTTAAATGTCCATGCCATGGCAGTGGTTTTAGAATGACTGGAGTACATTTTGAAGGACCTGCTCCAAGGCCGCTTGAAAGATTTAAGATAGGCCTTGCCAATGATGGGCAGATACTCGTTGATAAGACTAAAAGTTATAAATGGGAAAAAGGCGAGTGGGAAAACCCAGAGTCTTTCCTAAAAGTTTAGATTTTTAACAATAATATTATTTAATAGAAATGGCTGAAAAACAGAATAAGAAATCAATACTGCAAACCCTTGGTGAGTCTCAAGTTTGGAAATCAATTATCCGGTCGGGTGTACCCCACACCCGCAGACAAAGAATGCATGCCATTCTTGGCAGTGTTTTCCTGCACCTGCACCCTGCCCGTCTCCCAAAACATGCTGTCAAGGTAGGTTATACCTGGTGTATGGGTGGATTATCATTTTTCCTCTTCGTGAATCTGACCATCACAGGTATCCTTCTAATGTTCTACTATAGGCCCACGGTTGAATATGCCTACACCGATGTCATTGACCTCACGGAGCAAGTTCCTCTAGGTATCATGAGAGAGCTTCATCGATGGGCTGCACATGCCATGGTTCTCGTTGTTTGGCTACACATGCTTCGCGTTTTCATGACTGGTTCCTATAAGCCTCCCAGAGAATTTAACTGGGGTGTTGGTGTACTACTTATGACAATGACCATGTTCTTATCCTTTACGGGCTATCTACTACCTTGGGACCAATTAGCAATATGGGCAGTTACTGTGGGGTCTAATATGGCAAGGGCACATCCTTTCATTGGGCATGAAGGCCCCGGTGCAAGCCTTCTTGCTATAGGAGATATTAACCTGGTTCATATTGGGTCTGATGTACGATTTGCACTCATTGGAGGTCGATTTGTTGGTGAAGCTACCTTACTTAGATTTTACGTGATACATTGTATTGCTGTACCGTTTATCATGATGATCTTCATGGCTGTACATTTCTGGCGAATTAGAAAAGACGGTGGAATTTCAGGTCCGCTTTAGAGGAATCATGCTATGTTAGAAACGATCAAACACACAGTAGACTATTTATCAGCGCCCACTATTAGTTTCTCAATCTTAACAGTTGTGACGCCGATTCTCTTTCCGCCAACTGACTGGTTTGATAATATCAACCGCAAACTTGGTTTCTATTTACTGTGGACCAAGAAAGGATGTGCTGTCGCTATGGTTGTGATCACAGCCTTTTTTGCTATTGGATACATGGATAAAAATTTCAGTGTCATATTAATGAAAGGTGACAATTTTCCCATTGTGCTAATGGTCTATTCAATTTTCTTTTTCACCTGGCTAGGTATGCACAAAGCCTATATTAATGATGAAAGGATTGAGCAGGGGCTAAAACCATCAGAATATAATGACCCTGATGATAAGGTTCTTGTATGGCCAGACCTTGTCTATATCGAATTTATTGCACTTATCCTTTTTACTGTATTTCTAGTAGTTTGGTCTATTCTTGTTGCTGCGCCCCTTGAAGAGCCTGCAAATCCAGCTGCCACACCGAACCCATCCAAAGCTCCTTGGTATTTTCTGGGCCTTCAAGAAATGCTTGTTTATTATGATCCCTGGATCGCAGGTATCCTCTTACCTTTGTTCTGCATATTAGGGCTTATGGCAATTCCGTATATGGACATAAACAAGAAAGGTGATGGCTATTACTCTTTTAAAGAAAGACGCGTAGGGATTTTTATTTTTATGTATGGCTGGATCGTGCTGTGGCTATTCTTGATCGTACTCGGAACATTTTTTAGAGGGCCTAATTGGAATTTCTATGGTCCTTTTGAATATTGGGATGCACACAAAGTTGTCGCATTGAACAATGTCAATCTATCTGAATATTTCTGGGTCAAACTCCTTGGTACTGGCTTACCTGATAATATATTACTTAGAGAAGTGGTAGGTTTTATAATGGTTGGGGTATACTTGTTCATCCTACCTATAATCTTAGCAAAGACGTGGTTGAAAGATATGCTGGAGGCCTATGGACCAATAAGATTTGTTTCTCTTATGGTCTTTGGACTTGTGATGCTTTCCCTGCCCTTAAAAATGTATTTTAGATGGATATTTAATCTGAAATACTTTATCGCTATACCTGAATTCTTTTTCAACATATAATAGATCATGTTTAAGAACGACGAAAGATACTGGGATATAAACTTACTGAATAAGTGGTTTGCTATATCTTCCATCATATTCTTAGCTTGTACAGTATGGGTCTTTGTTGATGATAATGATGATGAATTCAAGGATTATCAGCGCGAATTCCGAAAAATGCAGGTAGAGGTAGCCCAAGAAAAACTTGAACAGCAGGCATCAGAAGTTGAGCAAGAGAGGGTTATTTACGATAATGCTCTAGCTGCTGCACAAAAAGAATTTGATGCTCGAAGTAATGAACTTGATGAGCTTGCAGTTGAGTTGAGATCTCTTGAAAATGAGCATTATGACCAGAACATGAAATATCAGAGCCATAAAGCAAATGTCGATGCCCTGAAATACCTTGTTGAAGCGGAAAATACTCATGCCGACCATGGACCCTCCTACAGAGAGGAATACTCAGCCGCTCTAGATAAATTAGATATATTGCGACTTGAAAAAGAGTCAACAGAAATAGAGATCTCCGCACTACAAACTGAAATAAAATCTATAGAATTAATTGTAAAGCAAAAACAAGACGAACTTGATCAATATTTAAAGCAGTATACACTCACTGAAAATAAACTTTCTAAATTGGATCGAAGTCGCATGACAATGGCCAATAAGCTTGGTGATATAGTTCGGGATCTACCCATATTAGATTTTCTTGACCCATACTATAAGGTCAACCAGATAGTTGTTGCCGATGTTAAATATGATGTGAACTTTGCTTCAGTACCAGTTGTTGATAGATGTACAAGTTGCCATCTTGGTATAGACAATCCAGATTTTTCTGATGCACCTCAACCTTATACGACACATCCTAATCTTGATCTTTACATAACTTCTAGATCACCGCATCCAATGAACAATTTTGGCTGTACAAGTTGTCATGGTGGACGCAGTAGGGGGACATCATTTGTTTCATCTTCGCATACTCCAAACACACCCGAAGATAAACAACGCTGGGAAGAAGAACATGACTGGAAAGTCAATCACCACTGGCTGACTCCCATGCTCCCAACTAAATATACTGAAGCTAGTTGTTTTAATTGCCATTCCAATACTAGCGATCTTGCAGGTGGCGAGAAGATAAACCTTGGTCTCACGTTGATAGATCAAGCAGGCTGTAATGGCTGTCACCATAATGAAAACTGGGCCTCTCAAGCAAAAGCAGGTCCTAACCTCAAAAGAGTTAATGAAAAATTGACTGAGGATTGGGTCTCTAAATGGGTAAAAAATCCACGCCATTTTAGGTATAATACCAGAATGCCAGCCATCTTCGAACAACCAAATCAAGAAAGTGCTGAGGTTACTGCATATAATAATGTGGAAATAGCCGGAATAACCGAGTACCTCTTTTCAGGTAAAGACAAAATGGAAGGCAGTAATAGTAAACGCTTTCTGGGCGATCCTATAAACGGTGAAAAACTTTTCAATGCTGTAGGTTGCATGGGTTGTCATGTTTCTGAATCAGAGCCTGAATCTGCGCCACACATTAATAGTTACAAGAACTTAACGAAAGTTCATGGACCTAATCTTGTTGGTCTTGGTTCAAAGGTATCTGCTGAATGGCTTTACGAATGGCTTATGGACCCACAGGCCTATATGCCAGATACGAAAATGCCTAACCTCAGACTTGAACCACAGCAAGCTAAAGATATCTCTGCCTACTTATTGCAAAATAAGAACGAGTCTTTCGATGATCTACCAGACCATGATTATGACAAAGCAGTACTTGATGAATTAACTGTTAATTGGCTCAAAAAATCTAACCCCGAAAAATTTGCGGTTGCAAAAGCTGAAAAAATGAATGATGAGCAAAAGCTAAATTTCATAGGTGAAAAAAGTATACGCCACTATGGCTGTTTTGGCTGTCACAATATAGATGGTTTCGATGATGCTAAGCCTATTGGAGTGGAAATAACTGAGGAAGGATCTAAACCTGTAGGGAAATTTGATTTTGGCCTATATCATGATATTGATCACTCAGTGCATGCTTGGATCGAGAATAAGCTCAGAACACCGCGCATATATGATAGAGGCAAGGAAAGTCAGCATCTAGACCTTTTAAAAATGCCTAATTTTTATTTCTCTGAAGAAGAGATCGAAGCAATAACAACAGCAGTTCTCGGTTTTAATTCAAATAAAGTTGGTGAGAGTCTCAAAGCTTATAAACAGGCACCTGATATTTATAAAAAGGGACATCGTCTAGTGAAACAATACAACTGCCAAGGATGTCACCTTATTGATAATCGTGGAGGGCAATTAGTAGAGCATATCGGCCTACCTGAATATGGTCCTCCAAACCTGAATACTGAAGGTCGAAAAGCTAACCCAGACTGGCTTCTATCTTTCCTTAATAATCCTTCGATCATTAGGCCTAATCTTCAAGTCAAAATGCCAAGCTTCCATCAAATATCAGATGAAGATTGGGACGCCATTATAGCCTACTTTCAGCACATGGATGGTGAGCATGTAAGCTATAGAGCTGAACACGAATTTGATGGATCTAGTACAGGGTTTACAGCTGGCGCTAAACTTCATGAGATGGGTCAGTGTAATAGCTGCCACTTTTATGGGGAAGAATTTCCTACTGGAGATGCACCTACATGGGCTCCAAACCTAGCGTTGACCAAAGAAAGACTAAATCCCGATTGGGTTACAGAGTGGTTAAAAAACCCAGCGGAAATCATGCCTGGAACAAAAATGCCAGCACCATATGTACCTGATAAAGAGGTATTATCCGCCGATGGCGCAGAAAGGGATTGGGGTAAAGCCCTCGTCGCCCTAGATGGCGACACCTTAGCTATGCTTGAAGGGTTGAGAGACTATTTATGGAATATCAATGGTAGTACTGATATTGATTACATCATCAAAGCCTATTTTGATGAACATGGTTATGACTTTGATAGTGCAAGTGAAGATGAGTATGAAGACGATGGAGATTGGGATGATGAAGATGACTGGGACGATGACGATGATTGGTAAAACCAATTAGTTTAAATTAATAAAGGACCCCAAGTATCTTGGGATTTTTTATTTCATCAACAATTTAATAGCATTTTTTACTTGTACCTCTTTCCATTTTTCACCCTTCCAGGATGCTAATAATACTCGATTAGGACCAATTAAAATAGATGACATGGAGTGTCCTATCTTCTCTCGATCTACACCCCAAAAATCTCCACCAGATTGTTTAACAAGGCGATAAATATCTTCAATTCTGCCTGAACTTGACCAGACTTTCCAATTATCATGACCTTCAATTGATGAGCCGTAATAACGGCCTAATACCGAAGGAGTATCATATTTATAATCAAAACTAACCATTATAAAATCTATAGGTTCATTTCCTGTGAATTGCTGAACCAAATACTTATTTTTCATAACTATAGCAGGACACATAGTAGGCATAGGACAACGCGTAAAAATATATGAAATGAACCTATAACGTCCATCACTATCTGAAAGATTTACTATCGAACTATCTAGATTTAAAAATGTCACATCTTCAATCACATTACCTATTTGAACTTCAGAAAATTCATCATCAAAGAAATTATCATTTGCCGGAATAGTTCCTTCACCTACAATATCAAACTTTCTTGCAAAAGGATTTGAATCATCCCAAACAAACTCAAAATGAACACTGTCACCAATGTTAAGATCTTCTAATTCTTTTTTATCCAAAACAAGAAAAGGCATTACCATGGGCATCATGAGGTCTCTGATGGTATCATGAGCAATTGTAATATTGTTTCCTTCATGATCTATGGACCACACCGTTCCTTTCACTGCATACGTATCTTTTTGGTTCCCGCAGCTAATAAAAATCAAACATAAGATGAAAAAAAGAAGTCTGGTCTTCATATTACTCTTGGCATACAAAAAAGGCGGGGAATACCCCGCCTTAATATATTTACGCGTTGAAAATAGTTATTTTTTCTTGGGACGGCTAAAAACAAAATCCTTGGTGGTTTCACCATCCGTAATTGTAACCTTTGCTGTTAGAGTTCTTTTACCGAATTTCTCCTGCCAGCAAACAACATCATATGTGCCTGAGGGTATACCTTCAATACTGAAGTTTCCATTTGCGTCTGTCACAGCAAAATATGGATGATCAGAAACCAGTACCCAGGATTTCATCCATGGGTGAACATCGCATTTGATATAGAAGGGGTCTGGTTCAGACTGTGAAAAAGTTGATTTTTTCTCCTTAACTACCTTTGGCATCGCAAAGTTGAATTCTTTATTTACTTTAGGCATGGAGTGAATATTATGTAGTGTAGCATCACTATTCTTAATGAGAAGGTCTTGACCAGCAACCATGCCAAATACGTGAGGCATATATATGCAACCTTTTTGGTCAAGGACAGCTGGCTCGGATGGTACTCCACCGCTGTATGATACATCTCTTAGGTATACTAGTGCTTCAGCCATTGAGCCGTCTTCAGCCATTTTAAAGTTTTCACTGTAGACTGCTCCAGAGTGTGATGAACCGCATACGGGATCGGCATCCATTCTAAGTCTTTTTTTCTTAGGTGCTTTGCCATCATATTTTACATGGCCCTTTAAGGTTCCTGCTTCTGCAAAAACAACTATCATTAGGAATGACGACAACAAAACTGAGTTACTATATCTCATGGGTTTTCCTTTAAAATATAAAGATTATGTATATCATATTTTACCATGATTTTGCCCTGCTGTAAAAAAGAAAATTTAAACTAATGCTTTTATGAATATTCAGGTTATCCTAATTAATTTTAGGGACTAAAATCTTATAAAAACTCTACATGTATACTTTTATGATTACCTGTTACGCATTGATGTTGATCAATGTGATCAATCTTACACTTACTGGAGCAAGTGGTTTCTGGGGGTTTGAGATAATGGGTGCAAACCACACTAGGTTTGCGCTTTTCACTATTTTAATATTTACGATCACCGAAACAGTCGTCATGTACTTTTTTATTTCTACAGGAAAAGCAATAAAGAATGCCTTGGAATCTGGCCTAGGCAAAGATGATCTGTGGTCGCGAGAAAGAAAACTTAAAATGGTCCTTTTCCCCCAATTAATGCTAACTATATTTTTAGTTGGTGGATGGTTTATCCATATAGGTGCAGTCGAGAATAATATATCTCCTAATTGGCTACATGGTCTTCTATTTATGATCGCGTATGTTCATCACCTCTGGTCTCTTAGACTCAAGAATAATTCCTTTAAAGAGCAGATATCAATTATCTCAGAACTGGAACCCACATAATTTTTTGATAGATGTACTACGCTGCTAAAGGACTTGAGTTATTAGGCATGTTTATGATAGCTGTGGGATTTTTTGTGAAATTCCCAAAACTAATGGATCCCAGGCTGCTTATCGCCGGACTCGTTCTATTTGGAGCTGGTTGGACAATTGAAAAGTATATATTGAAATGAATTTCCTTTATTTTTTTAGGTATATAATTGTTTAACTTTCCGATCTGATTAGAGACTAGAAATGGCAAAATATAATTACTTCAAAGGAATCCCAGAACTCCCTGATTATGCAAGGGAGAAATCCAAACGCCCAAAACTGATCGCTGTTGTCGATGAAGACAATTGTACCGGGTGTCAGGCCTGCGTACCATTCTGCCCTGTTGACTGTATTGAGCCAGTGGCCAGTGATAAATACGAATTTCCTGTAATTCCTCCCGTACAGGTAAGATACAACGAATGTACTGGATGCCAGGTCTGTGCTAGAGTATGTACTAGGATGACATGGGATGCGATTCGGATGCTTGGCACTGAAAACTTTGAAGATAATTATAATCTAGAAATAGATTAAGACTCGCAATAAATAATTAAATACCGGAAAGATAATTGAGTAACGAACATCATCACGAAGAGAACTTTATACAAAAGTATGTCTTCTCTGTAGACCACAAAGTTATTGGTTTACAGTATGGCATAACTTCTCTTCTGTTTCTACTATTTGGCTTTATGCTTATGATGCTAATGCGTTATCAATTAGCATATCCAGAAGCCGTAATTCCCTATATAGGCGAATGGTTATTTGCAGGAAGTGGCGGTGTGATGCTCCCCGAAAATTATAATACCCTTGGCGCCATGCATGGTACCATCATGATATTCCTTGGTGTGGTACCACTTGCTGTTGGAGCTTTTGGTAACTACTTAGTACCCTTACAGATCGGCGCTGTAGATATGGCCTTTCCAAAACTCAATGCTGCCAGCTATTGGTCATACTTTGTTGGTGGTGTAATTATGATGGCAAGTTTTTTTACCCCTGAAGGAGCGGCTCGTTCGGGGTGGACTTCTTATCCCCCACTTTCGATTTTTGAATCAGGTCAGACAATGTGGCTCCTAGGAATGATCTTTTTAATTACTTCATCATTGCTTGGCTCAATGAACATTATTGTCACTATCGTCCAGCTTAGAGCTCCAGGTCTTACTTGGTTCAGATTACCATTTTTTATTTGGGCTCAGTTGGTCACTTCATTTTTGCTTATTCTTGCATTCCCACCATTAGAATCTGCCGCAATACTGCAGCTTATGGATAGGCTAGTAGGAACCAGTTTTTTCTTACCATCAGGTCTTGTGTACGCTGGAAGCCCAGTAGAGGCATATGGTTCTGGCTCCCCACTACTATGGCAACATCTCTTCTGGTTTTTGGCACATCCCGAGGTCTACGTACTTATTCTTCCAGCAATAGGCATTGTTGGTGAAGTACTTGCTAATAATACAAGGAAGCCACTCTGGGGTTATAAGTCACTTATATATGCAATTGGTTTCTTAGGTTTCATGTCTTTCATCGTCTGGGCTCACCATATGTTTTTGACAGGGATGGGACAAACGAT
>CACEUX010000018.1 GCA_902562835.1 uncultured Fidelibacterota bacterium | reverse complement strand
AAAGAAGGAACCGTAAAGTGGTTCAATGATTCAAAGGGATATGGGTTTTTAACACCTAATGATGGTGGGAAAGATCTTTTTGTTCATATGAGTGAAATTCAAATGGACGGCTTTAAAACACTTAAAGAAGGTCAGCAAGTTGATTTTGAAGAAGGGATGACAGACAAAGGTCCATGTGCGACAAAGGTAAACCCAAAATAATCATTCTAATTTTCTAAATGAAAAATATTTATTCAAATTATTATTAAGGAATTTCATAGTATGCATGAAGAAGAAATATATGATGATATAAGGCTAACAAAGAGAAAGACCATTACAAATGGAGCTAAGTATGATTTTTATATTTATGATATGATGGCATTAGAAAAAGAGTTCTCTAATAAGAAGTTTGGCAAAGGTGACACTGTAATAAGTCAAATAAAGAACTATAAACTAATGGATGATGAGACTGGAGAGATGTTGGATGTAAAACTTAAGTGTTCTAAAAAGATAGATGATGCGATGGATGGGTTTGATCCAGAAGAGAGTAAAGAAGTATTTGATAAGTGTTTAAAGGTGCTTGTAGAAAGAGGATTAGTTAAAGATTGATTTGATCGAAGGTAGTTAAAAACATTATTATGGAAACTGGAAAAGTAAAATTTTACAATAAAGAAAAGAAATATGGTTTTATTACAGGTGATGATGGAAAAGATTATTTTTTTCATACCTCAGGCGTATCCAATGAATTGTATGTTCAGGATGGTGACAAAGTAGAATTCAAAGTTGTGGATGGCGATAGAGGTCAAAAAGCAGTCGATATATCACCCGCATAGGAACCAATGAAATAAATAACAAAAAACCCCACGAAAGTGGGGTTTTTTGTTTAATTGAAATCTATTTAATAGCAATATGATAATAGACATATATAATTTTTAGAATAATGCTTTTTTTCAAAGCAGAATCAAATAATAACAGTTCTACAATTTGGAGGATCATAAAATCATGACTATTCAAGATCTTGGAAGCCTGGGTGAGCTAATTGCAGCCGTAGCAACAGTTTTAACTTTAGGGTACCTAGCTGTTCAGTTGAGGCAGAATACTAAAGCTTTGCGATCACAAACATTTCAACAAAGCAGTATGGACATGAGTTTAACTGCAAATGCAATTTCCAGTGATAATGAACTTGCATCTATTATTATTAAATCAAATGAGAGTCTTGCAACTTTAGACCCTACGGAAAGACTAAGGTTCCATTTCTGGATGCTAGTGGCAATCCGTCGTTTTGAGGCAATCTATGTACAGGCAGAGTATGGTTCGATAGACCTAATTCGTATTGAAGGATTTGAACGATCGATTATCTCATTATTAGCCGATGGGGGTGCTGCAGAGTGGTGGGCTACAACAAAAAGTGCATTTAGTACAGATTTTGTTACTTACGCTGATAATAAACTAAATACTGGGAATTTCAGTAAATCTGTTCACCCAACTAGTACATGAGCTAAAGGGGGAAATAACACACAGTATTTGAAAGCAATATTGTGATAAAAATTAAGGACATCGTTATTGGCCCTAGATATATCCTACCAGTCATATTAAAAAAAGAACGTTGAAAAATAGGCAGTACAAGCATTATGGGTACAATTCCAAATAGAAGATTGACATATAACCAACCTGCCTTCCAGAAAACAGTACCTGTAAAAAAGAAGGTCGTATATTGAATCAGTAAAATGATCATCAGACCTGAAGCTGTAGCTAATGATGAAAATAAAACACTTTTTATTTCCCCAAAGCCCTCTAGTCTGAGCGCAGAGTTAACTCTTATGGAATTAGAGAAAAAGAAAATAAAGAACAATGGTAAGTATATCGGTAAGAGAAGTAGCGTCTCTGGCCTAAACGTGCGAACTGCAATAAATATAAATCTGTAGTCAACATGAAATAAGTAATATATGAGATTGATCAATCCAAAATAAAAGACAAAGATTATTAGACCTAAATAAAATGTTTTAAAGAGTTCACCTCTTGTGATAGATAGGCCCCAAGCTGATGGCAATCCTTTACTGGTTTTATCAAATAATAGATAACTACCAAAAAATAATAACAATCCTAATAGCCCATTGAATATTGCCCATAGCATCACAGCATTATTCATTCTCTGGGGAAAAAACCACGTTTGATTTCTTCCAGATGCTTCTGCAAACAGAATTTTTGATAGTTCTGATAGAGGAATATATGATATGCAAGCCATGATTGAACTAAATATGATCATTGACCAAAAAATATAGTTTCCCCAACCTTTCGGCTTTGGGATTTCTTTTGGTGTAGGATTTACTAAAGTTGAAAAATAAGGCAATTTCAGTAGGTATTGGGCTACAGGAATAATGAGTAGAAAACTGGATATCAATGCAATCAGGGTCATGAATTCTTTCCAAAACCAAACTTGATCATTTGCCGGAAGAGTATCATCCATCTCAAAAGTTTTTAAAAAGAAGTTTATCTGATTTGTCAAAGCGTCGATTGAATATGGTTGGAAAGGGTGAAGTAACTTCTCATTGTATACTATGTTTAATGACCGGTCAGATAAATGGCCATAATATTCACCAATTAGAACACTGTCTATCGGTTCTATTTTCTTATTCTGGTGGTTGATAATCCTCAATATTTCTGGCGCAATACTCATATCGCCATGACCCAATTCATTCTGCCATGCGCCTTCATCGTAAAGTGCATAGCTGATTCCTACATTTGAGCGGATCTTCTCAATATCCCTACGTTTAAATCCCATCCTTATCATACCTGAAACAAATACAGAGTGTAATTTGCTTACGGTTGATGTTTTTATTGCTTGATCACCAAAGTATTGGGCACCTCGGATAGCGGCCAGACCTCCAGCTGAATGTCCTGTAGCGCCAATCCTATCTTTATCAATATAATTTAGAACGGATGTGTCATAGATATAGTCTACAATAGCAAACATCCCATAGCCTTCTTTTGTTGCGGCTCTTCTACTCATAGATGAGCTTGACCCACCCTGCGCATATGGGTCAATTGCAATAACAACTATCCCTCTTCTTGATAATTCGATTGAAATATTTGAGAGGGTTTCTTTTGATCTCTGAAATCCAGGAATCACTATTATTGCAGGTGCAGGGTCAGCCGATGTCGCACTATATGGTTTAAAGAGGTCAGCGACAACCCATTGGCCATTCTGAGTTGGTAACTTTATTGATTGAACATCTACATCTCCCCAAGAAGATTGTATCATTGATGCTATAAAGCTTGATAATAGAAGAATTAATAATTTTAAATAGTTCATTTTTATTTAAAATACTTATTGAAATTTATTCTCTTTATATAAAATTAAATTGAATAACTCATATATCTTTTATGGTTTTGGGTTGGGTCTCTTTTGGATATATTTATAGAACTGGGCAAATATTGATTATGTTACTCATATGGGGCTTACTATTGTTCCTTTGCCCTTTATGGCTAAAACGGTATCAATATGGACCAATTGAATGGTTATGGAGCATGTTAACACATATTAAATTTATTCCTCTAGCTAAAATATTAAAATAATCAACTCAATTTTAAAATGCTCTACGATCATCAATTTATTTTATTACTGATTCATTTGATATCAACCTCACTTATGGTCGGGATTATTTGGGTGATCCAGGTGGTCCATTATCCTTCGTTTCACTTTATTGGAAACAGTAGGTATATATCCTTTCAAAAATTTCACATGGAAAGGATCTCATACATTGTTATTCCAACAATGTTAGTAGAAATTATATCTGGGATTATATTGATATACGATGAACGCAACCCCATATTGTTAATATCGATGGTTCTACTGTTAACAATATGGATGTTAACTGCCCTTTTCTTTACTTCTGTTCATCAAAAACTTGTAAGTGGTTATGAAGAAGAAACTGTTAGAAAATTAGTGAAAATCAATTGGGCTAGAACGCTACTTTGGACCTTAAGACTGGTATTACTGATCTTTTATTTCACAGAAAGTTTCATTAAAACTTAAAATAATGTATTAGTAACGTGCATAACGCTCATTAAGCATTGTATTTGATAATTTTAATTATTAATATTTAAAACAACTCGTGGAGATTTTATGTTTGTATCGATAGAAAGTTTAGTTGGTGGCCTTAAAATTGTTACTGGAGTAGCAATATTTTTTGTCTGGGTTGTCAGGTATGATAATATAAAAAAAGAGTTCGTTCACTATGGTCTTCCGACTTGGTTGCGAGACATGGTAGGAATACTTAAAATATCATTTGTAGCGCTCTTACAATTTCCAGATGTTGAGTATACTCGAATGGGGTCCTTAGGAATTACAATTCTTATGCTTGGAGCGGTCCTCACCCATGTAAGAATGAAAAGTGATTTCAGAATGTACATACCATCTGTTGCAATGCTAGGGATTTCGCTCATCATACTTGCCAGCGTGTTGTAGTCTATTTATTTATCTCATTACTATTAGTAATTAGGTTATCTTATTTGTTTTAAGTTATCAGGGTTTAATACTAAACAACAATTGAGGCAAAACTGATGATCGTAACAACTTCAGAAAGTATACCTGGGAAAGAAACCGTAGAAGCATTGGGGATAGCAAGAGGTAGTACTGTAAGAGCACGAAACATAGGAAGAGATATTTTTGCAGCTCTTAAGAACGTTGTCGGGGGTGAAATTGAGGAATATACGAAGTTGCAGGCTGATGCAAGGGAACAGGCATTGCAGAGGATGATAGAGGATGCAGTAAGTTTAGATGCTGATGCTGTGATTAATCTTAGGTTTTCAACTTCCTTAATAATGCAAGGAGCATCTGAGATATTAGCATACGGTACGGCGGTAAGACTTAAGTAGTCATCTATGTTTACGCTAGTTTTTTACGCAATAATATTTCTGGTGATCGTATTTTTAGTTTTCAGGAGAATTGGCATAAAGAAAACAGAGTCTTTTGAGGATAGGGGTAGTTAGTTCAAGGTGCGATTTTTCTTTTCTAATCTAAAAGAAAAAGGTATCTCTGATTTTGTGTTATAGCAATTAATTTTAAAAGGAATCAAAATGATAAGGTTATTTTTCTCATTCTTAGTATTATTTTTTATTTCATGCTCTGGTTCAAGTGTAATAAATCACTTCACTAGTGATACAGGAGAAAATTTCCTACATCCTGAAGAAGTATCTCCAGATGTCTACAAAGTACTTTTTGATAATGAAGATGTAAAGGTCTTAGAGGTGACATTCGCACCAGGTCAAAGTGATAACATGCATGATCACTATCCAATGACGATCCACGTCCTTAAAGGCGGCAAGGTTCAAGGTACCTTACCTGATGGTACCGTTGGTGAAAGGGAAATCCCTGATGGATTTACAGGTCATCAAATTAAAGGTGTCAGGCATCAGATGAAGAATATTGGTGAGAATGCCATGAAGATCATTCTTGTGGAGCGTAAGACAACACACTCAGCTAATTATTCTGAGGAAGAACTTATTTTACCAGAAGAGGTTTCTCCTGATCGTTATGAAGTATTGCTAGATAATGAAGATGTCAAGGTAATGATGGTTACTTTTCCACCTGGGGAAGGCGATAACATGCATGAACACGGTGTGACAACTTACTATGCTGTAAGCGGTGGCAAAGTGCAAAATACACTTGCAGATGGAACTGTAAGTGAAATGGAGATTCCGGATGGGTTTGCTAATCATGGTGAAAATCTTGTTAAACATCAAATGAAGAACATAGGTGAAAAAACGGTAAAGGTTTTACTTGTTGAGCATAAGAAACTCGAACTGACTAGGCTTTGAAATCTAAATATCATTAATTTTGTAAAACCCCGCATTTGTGGGGTTTTTTGTTTAATAGATGATAGATAGATTTCATTATGTTAAAGTATTTATCACTGATCTTTTTGTTTTTATTAATAAATGTTGATTTTGTTTATTGTGCTGACCGAGATAATTCTGAAAATGGAGCATTAGTTATTGCATCAGGTAAGAAAAGTCCAAATGATGAAACTGGTGGTGCTGATAACTGGCTTGCGATTGATAAGGTTCAGCATTTTTCATATAGTTGTTTGATCTCATTGGGTTGCCAGTATGTTCTGGTTAATAAGTTCAATAACAGTGAGACAAACTCCCTTCCTTTATCATCTGGACTAAGTTTCAGTGCTGGATTATTGAAAGAGCTAAATGATAATAGAGGTGAGAAAGGGCATTTTAGTATCAAAGATATGGTTGCAAATGCAGCAGGTATAATTGTAGCAGCGTTAATAATACTGCAGGATTAATCGTTTAATTATATTTTGTTTACATTTAAAACTTTATAAATAAATGTTAAATACTAAAAGAGATGTCTTATTCCTTGATGGAGATTGCGGTCTATGCCATGGTCTCGCCTTTTTTATGGATGATAGATTAGCAATTGATAGTGATATCTCATACAGGCCTATCCAATCAGCAGAAGTACAAGACATCATTTTAAATTTTACAGATAGGCAACAAAAGGCTGATACTGTATACCTAATAAGAGCAAATAAAGTTTATATAAGATCATCTGCAGCAATAAGATGCCTACTGTACCTAAAGTGGTACTGGAAGTTGTGGTTTCCGATTCTATGGCTCATACCTTTGCCAATAAGGGATACCATATATCGGATGATAGCAATGAGTCGGCATCAAATATTTAAACAACCTGAATCGTGTTCTTTTAGAATTGATTAGTGTTTTTAAAATATCTAATAGGCATTGTGGGGGTTTATTGTTTTTATAATGATAGGTATATTTTGATATGGTAAGGTATTCATTATTATTTCTTTTTATTAGCTTTAGTTCAGGCCAGCTTATTGATGAATTAGAAATATTATATAAGGATGATAGACTTCTATTCTCTCCTGATAGTTTGGTGAATAAAAATGGTTTTTGGTATTCTGGAGATGGCGATTCTCCATTCACTGGAAGGTTAAAAATACTCTCTAGAGATCAAAGTAGTAAAAAAGTTGCAGAATGCACCATTGTTAATGGTATCAAACATGGGAACTTCATGCAATATTATGATCAAAAGGGTAGGACACCAGGTATCATGGGTCTATATGTTGACGATAAAAAAGAAGGCACCTGGACGTGGATAGAATCATCGAGTGATCGCAGGAATAGATCTTGGGAGACATCAGACATGCAGATTATAACCAGTATAGAATACAGGGATGGTATTAAACATGGATCTGTGGTTGTTTATAAAACCGATCTTAGATCCTATGATTTCGTTCAAAACTACTCATTTCCGCTTGACCTCAAAATCTTGGAGGGAAACTATATGAATGGACTAAAAACAGGTGACTGGTACTTTTATGATAATATTTTTAGTGATTTTGATCTAAATACAGAGCCAACAATGATGACGCAGGCCTCAGTTCATTGGTCCAGGAAAGAAAGCTATTCTGACAATGTTATTTATGATAGTGAATGTCGTGAACCATGGCTTAAGTGGATTGATTGCGGTGATTTTGAAAATAAGTATAAAGGAAAATTGTTTGGGTTTATAGACCCTGAACAATCTCAGGTTAAGGTTGAAGAAAAAATAGAGGATGAGATTTTTACGATCAAAGATGATGCAGGAGTTGATGTAGTCATTGATGTGGAAAAATTTCTAATGCATATTGAGAAATTTCATCAATCAGGTGATAATATTCATAAACAAGGTGGGTATTACTTTACAGTCAATGATAATCTCCGGCGATTATTAAATGAAAAAATTGCTGCTAATTGATATTGTTTTATCATAATTAATACAGGCCCCACATTCGTGGGGTTTTTTGTTTATAAAAAGGGTCAAATTTGCTCTGCATATACAATGGTGAAGGATTATAAAGAGAGTTTATCCTGCTTTGGGGATAATGTAATTGATCCATATGAATACCTGCATTATCCATACTGCTAGTAAAGTTGATGCCAAAATAATTGAATGTATCTGAGGGTTTTTATATCTATAGTATGTTATAATTATTACAGGAAGACCTAAATATGTTAATAATGAGATTTTGTACATGGGCAGCAGGTTTGTAAAGATCATTATCCTGCACTTTATAAAGTCAAAAATTTCTACCATAATTTAATTAGATCTATTTATTTCAATATTTTTCCCATTAATTCTTTCAAAAGTTTTGCAGCTGTAACAGCTGTGATATTATTGATATCCCTTTTGGGGTTATACTCCACAATATCACCACCAATCACCTCACCATCAATGTTAGAAATGATTTTAATCATATCTCTTGTCGATAACCCACCTGGTTCTGGATGTGACACTCCAGGAGCATAGGCAGGGTCTAATCCATCAAGGTCTATGGATATATAGACCGGATCATCAAATTTTAGTACCAGGTCAGTTGAGAATTCATTCATTGTAATGACCTTGATTTTGTATTTATCTACTTGATCTTTTTGATGGTCGGTCATTGTCCTGATACCTATTTGTATGAGTTCATTTGCCAAATTATTTTCCATGATGCGAGCAAATGGTGATGCGTGGGAAAATGGATCATTCTCAAAATTATTATAAAGGTCAGGATGTGCGTCAAAGTGAAGGATATTCAACTTAGGATAAAATTTATGATAACCAGCAATAATTGGATAAGTGATACTATGATCACCGCCTATGGAGATAGGGTAATTACGGTCATTTAGTACATCCTCTATAGAATCTTTAATTTTATCAAATTCATTATCTGAATCCATTAACTTTATTAAACCAATGTCTTCCCAAAGACCTTCTTCTCCAAGATCTAAACCATTCTCTGCAAATTTATTTCCCGCATCAGAATGAAATTCTTTTATTATTAGCGGAGGGGCTAACGCTGCTCCTTTAAGGAATGATGAGTGTTTATCGGTCGGAATACCTACTATTGATATCATTTATAAATATTGTATAGCTAGTTATTATGTTTAAATCTATCTACTTAACTTACCACAGCATTAAATTTTATTGGGTTAATAAACGGAACAAAAATTTTATGAAATATTTAATCAAATGAATTACGTTACCCGTTAACTACTTTTATCCTATGAATGTCATTAAAGAAGTATGCGTTGAATCAGCTAAGGAAGCTAAGGCTGCTGAATTGAAGAATGCAGACCGAGTTGAGCTATGTAGTAGGCTTGACCTTGATGGTTTAACACCTCGCAGATTAATAATTCAAGAAACTATCAATTCATTGACGATTCCAGTTAAAGTAATGATTCGTCCAAAAGATGGAGATTTTATATATTCAAAAAAGGATATTATAAAAATGAGATCGGAAATAGAATTTTGTAAGAGCATTGGAGTGGGAGAAGTTGTGTTTGGAGTTTTAAATAAAAATGGTCAAATAGATATTGACTTAAGCCATTTGCTAGCAAAAGAAGCACTTCCTATGAAGGTTACATTTCATAAAGCAATAGATCATACAATTGATATCATTCTAGAACTAAAAAGACTATCTAGGGTAAAAGAGGTCACTAGCATTTTAACTTCTGGCGGTGAAGATTCCGCATTCAATGGTAAGGATACAATAAAACAAATAATCACAGAGTTTTCTTCACGTTTTAATATCATTTCCGCTGGTGGTATTACAGATATTAATTTTGAGGTGGTTCATAATTCCATCGGAGGGACTGAATATCATGGAAAGAGAATTATAGGCCAATTAGGTTAAATTAATGATGACGTTTAGATTTAATGAAGGAGTCGAATATGAAAAAAATATTATTGATCATAACCACTATAGTTTTCACCACATCGTTTACTAGTGGTCAACATAAATGGCAAAAACGTTTTTCAAAGAATTCTAAACCTTATAGATCCGAAATAACATATAATTTTATAGCTAGTTGCATTGAAGGCGGTGCAGAAGTTGATTATTGTTCATGTCTCTTTGATTACATAGTAAAGAATATGAAAGAAGCTGAATTCTTAAAAGAAGAAACAAAATATTTATTGCAGGAAGAATTTAGTGATGAGTTTCTGGAGGTAATGTCTGCAGCACGCTTAGATTGTAACTGAAAACATCCTGAAATATGAATCTACTATAAAAAGAATTAATGGTCAGTAATAATAACCAATATAATTGGACGATTGAACATTCTAGAGTGATTAATTGTGATATTGAAAGGGTGTGGGACGTCATTTCAATGAGATCTAATCTAGAAGCTTTCCATCCATTTTGTAAAAGTAACCGTGTAATTAAGTGGCCAGGAAAGGGGGCAGTAGATAAAATTGAATATCTAAATGGCCTTACTCTTGAAAGGAACTTTATAAACTGGATTGATAATGCAGGGTATGATTTATATATTTTTCAAGCTGGAAGTCCTGCTTCTCATGTTTCTTGGAGAATTATAAAAAACGATGATAATACCAACATATCTATAACAATCTCCCCCTATTTATTTAATCAGGGTCATAAACTATTTAACTTGTTACCATTTTTTTTGATAACTAAACCCTTATTATCTAATTATCTAAAACATGTTATTGGTGGTTTGAAATTATATGCTGAAAAGGGGGTAAGGGTTAAGAATAATCAATTTGGAAAAAATCTTCTTTTCTCTTGATAAATATCTGTGCTCAAGCACGCTGTAAAAATTATTTGCCTAGTCATCTTAGGTGCCAATGCAATATTAATGCTATTTATTGAACAGTATGTAGTAAGTATCCTATGCATTCTGACCACTTTTGGCTGGATAGCAACTATATATCTTAAAAAGAAGGATACAGAGACCCCCACTTCCATAAGCGATGATGTAGCAGAAGCTATGGCAAGTAAGATCATCTTTGAGGCGAAACAGCATCGCCAAATTCGAAAGAAAGATGAATATTCGCTCATAGATTCAAATGAGGAAGAGTGAACTGTCAATGGCAAAGTATTATATATATGTTATTGAATTAGACCCTGTTGTTGCAGACCATCAGAAGTTTCGCCAGAAAAACCCAAGATATATCAAAGGCAACGGATGTGTTTATGTAGGTCAATCATCAAGGAAACCAGAGCTGAGGTTTGAACAACATAAGGAAGGTTATAGATCAAATAAATATGCAAAAGTTTATGGTATAAGATTGAGGCCGGATTTATATGAAAAATATAATCCTATACCATCCAGAAAAGATGCTGAAGAAATTGAAGCAATGGTGGGTAAAGAATTACGTAAAAAGGGTGTAGGGGTTTGGTATAATTAAAATGGGTTGCATAAAGACCATAACAATCTTTATAATGAGTTTATTCTATATTTTAGTGGGCATAGATCATTTTTTACGTCCAGAGTGGTATGTGAGGATAGTGCCTCCTGTATTGCCCCTTAAAATTGAATTGGTATACCTAAGTGGAATATTTGAAATAGCTCTTGGTGCATTATTACTTTTTCCATCCAAACGTTATGTTGCAGGCTTGGGTTTGATCTTATTATTAATTGCAGTATATCCTGCGAACATATATCTGGCGTTAACAAACGGCGCCGCAATGGATACAACGCCCTTGATAGCATGGGGTAGACTTCCCTTTCAATTTGTATTTATCGGTTTAGCATACTGGCATTCGAGATAATAATAATGTAAAGGTTTGAAGTCTAGTTAATTAATTTTTATAATGCTTAAAGACCTATTATTATGTTTGATTATTTGTATCATATTTTTTTCAGGATGTGATGAGGGTACAAATAATTCAACGACAGAATCTGAGCAAGAATCCATCATAACTTTTGAGAAATACATTGAAAATATAAAGTCTTCAGTTAGACAGACAAATGATGGTGGTTATATAGTAGCAGGAGGTTTAGGTGGTCAGGCATGGCTATTAAAACTTGATCGTTATGGTGATGAAGAATGGCAAAATACATATTCTCTTGGGGATTTTGGTTATACAAGATCAGTAATACAAACTAGTGATGGAGGATATCTCTATTGCAGTTGGGAGGGTATTGTTAAAGCTGATTCCAATGGTATAGAAGAGTGGAAAAATGAGAGCCATACTGTAGGCGGATACCCTTTCTATGAGGACGCTATAGAGCATAGTAACGGATCATATTATGCAGTGGGTGGACCAGGGGCTGGGCAAGCACAATTTGTAAAATTTAGTTCAACCGGTAGCGTATTGAATAGGCGGTGGTTTGGCAGTGAATGCGAAGATGATATCTTCCGCTCTATCATAGAGGCTCCTGATGGGATGTTAATGATCGCTGGTGAGAAAAGTCATGGCAATCAAAACTATGACTGTGCCTTTAACTTTATGTATTATAAGGATTTCTGGGTAGTAAAAGTAAAAAAGAATGGTGCATTAATATGGGAAAAGACATTTGGTGGTCCCTACATGGAAAAAGCAGATGATATTGTTAGTTTAGAAGAAGGTGGATTTGCTTTGATCGGTGATAAATGTGATCATGATTATGATGTTTTATCCTGTGGCTCTGTTGCAAAAGTTCTTTACATGAAGATAGATGATGACGGTAACTTATTAGAAGAGAATTCTTGGCCAGGTTTAAACTTCATAGAACGCATTCCCTATTTTTCAATAACAACAACATCAAATGGGGGTATTGCATGGACGGCAGAACATAAGAACAACGGGACCTGGATTCACAAGTGGGGTCCTTTAGAGGAGACAGTTAATATCTATGCAAATGGTCTAGGTGGTTTTGATATTAACAGAACTTCTGATGATGGTTTTATTATTGGGACGTGGGGTGGAACTATAATTAAGACGGATAGCGAATTAAACTATGAAGAATAGTTAATATCTATGTTGACGATGAATATTTGCTAGTTTGACATATTTTTCTGCCCATTTAACATTTTGATCATATACCTCGATTGAATGTTCTTTAACGATTTTACCCGGAACACCCACAACTAAACTATATTTAGGAATGACCATATTCTGTTTGATAACTGCACCAGCAGCTATCACAGAACCTTTGCCAATATCTACACCATTCATTATGACAGCTCCCATGCCCACAAGCACGCCATCGCCGACTTTACATCCATGTAAAATAACATTATGCCCTACGGTTACATCATTGCCTACAATAACACCTTGGTCATTTTCAAGGTGAATAACTGAATTATCTTGAATATTTGATCTCTCACCTATGACAATGTTATTAATATCAGCTCTCACAACAGTGTTGTACCATATGGAGGAATTTTTCTTAAGTATCACGTCTCCAATAACTATTGCACCATCTGCAATAAATGCAGTCGAATGAATGTCAGGGGTCTTTATGTATATACCATCGCGTAAATCAGTTTTATCCATAGACTAATTTAATTACAAAAATAATATGTAGATTTAATTGGAATACAAGAGGTATACCATGAAACGGACGATAATTTATTTAATTCTTACAATGGTTCCATCGTATGCACAGGTAGACTATTACACACAAGTGCAGACGATATTTAATGATAATTGTATTAGTTGCCACATTAATGGTGGAGCTTATTATGGTGGTCTAGATCTTGCTAATTATGATAGTCTAATAGTTGGTAGCCATAATGGAGATGTTGTGATACCAGGTGATCATGCATCAAGTATCCTATGGCAGGAAATAAGCAGTGGGGATATGCCTCCTGGAAATAGTGATGAACTTAGTACCGAAGAAATTGAGCTTATTGCCCAGTGGATAGATGAAGGCGCTTTAGAAACCGCTATTTTAACTGACCCCTGTGATTTAGGAATCGTATATGTGAGTGAGGCTCATACATCTGGAGACCCAGAAGATTATATTGAATTGTTTAATTCAGGAGATACAGACTGCTCACTAGAAGGATTTCAATTGGATAATTCAGAGGACCTAGAAGATCTTACCTTTGAAGCAGTGATCATCCCTGCGGGTGGGTACTGGACCGGATATGAGGATGAAGACAGTAGCTTTTCATCTGGTCTGAATGTTGATGGAGATATCATAGTATTTGCCGACCCTGATAATAACAGCTTAATAGTGACCTTAGGAGAGTCACAAGAACTGGATGGAGTTGAGTTATCTCAGAGTTTCGATGCTAATGGCGTTGGTTGCTATACGAACCCAACACCAGGGGCTGCTAACGGAGATTGTATCACACTTGGGAATAGTACAGATTTATTATTACCAAGAATAATGATCTTACATCAAAATTATCCAAACCCTTTTAACCCAGTTACCACTATCAGTTATGAGCTTTCAAAGGATGCGATAGTAAATATAAGTGTCTATGATATGAATGGAAATCTAGTGAAAAACCTTCTTGAAGAAGGTCAGGGTGCGGGTCATAGATCCGTTCAATGGAATGCTACGAATCAAGCAGGGCAGTCAGTATCAGCAGGCGTTTATCTATACAGCATAGAGGTGGATGGTCTGATACAGACCAAGAAGATGATATTATTAAAATAGACTTATGGTTGATTTTTTAATAAAACTAAATATTGGTATATTTAAAACAGTAATAGAGGAGCATAGTATGTCTTTTTTAAAAACACTGAGTTCACTCGAGAAATTCATTCTCGGTGAGAAGAAACCTAAAGATCACTGGAAACAATACCGTAAGCAGAAATAGGTTTCAAACCAACGTAAGACCACAAGAATAATAATCCTAACTATTCATCTAATCATTGATCAGTAGTTAGGATTATTTGGTCTTTGATCCATCTATTATTTTTAATTCTTCCTTTTCCCAATCTTCTAGATCAATAATAACCTCCTTTCTAACCTGATTGCTTTTGCCACTGTGTTTTTCAGTATATGGACACATTAGACATCCATTACCACAACACTTACCTTGTTTAATTAAAAAAACTCTCGAAAGCATAGATAAATATTATAAAGCCATATGTTTGAATTAGTATGTTATTTTCTTTCAATTCGTGCCTATAAATTATGCGGTGCAATTCGAATTGTTTTTATTAGTTGCTGCCTTTATTGCAGTCCCTGCTGGTCTGTTTTTTGTTATGTGGAAAAATAGAAAAAAATGATCAGAATCATTATTAAAGTAATAGCTCTAAGTGCAATATGCATTGCTTCAGATCAAGAGATGTTTTTTATAAATCATTTAGTAGAAAAGAATGGTGCATACTTCAGGCCTATAACAAATGAACCTGTCATTGGAGAAGTTTATAGATACTTTGGTCATGATAGATCAAACCATACTGAATTCGTAGGTACAATTGATAAGGAAGGTAAAAATGGTACTTGGACCAGATGGTGGGAAAATGGAGTTAAAAAGTCAAAAGGTAGTTATGTGAATTCAGTTAAGCATGGTTTTTGGACAGAATGGAAGAAAGATGGTAATAAATATGCTGAAATGCTTTACAAAAATGGTAAGATTATTCAATTGAAAAATTGTGAAACAGAAAATTGTAACGAAATAATGGAACAATAATGCCAAAAATTATAAATAATCCAACAATTATAGAGCCAGTTGGCAATAAACCAAAGGTCATAAAGGAGTTTATTGGTCTTGTTAATACTAAAACATGTGATGTAAGTATAGCGGAAATGAGTTCACCGCAGGGCTGGATAGAACCTGGTCAAAAACCTGATTTTAATGAATATACCATTGTACTGGAAGGGGAACTCCAGGTTGAGACGGAAGACGAAACTATATGCGTATCATCTGGCCAGGCGATCATCACCCATGCTGGTGAATGGATACGCTATAGCACACCAAAAAAAAATACAAAATATATAGCCGTCTGTATGCCTGCATTTAATCCAGATACGGTCAATAGAGATTGAGTATTTTAAACAACTTAAAAATTTTAATTTATTTTTACAGGTTTTTATTCAGTTATAATGATTTAATGGTTGATTAATTGTCTCAATTGTTTTTATGGTTTGTTGGTTGAATATCATTTAAAAAAGCATATTCTCAGATAAAGCCATCTAAAATTTTAAAGGAGATTAATTTTGAGATATTTATCTATTGAATTGACAACTTACTTGTTGCTTTCATCAGTATATTAATTTCATCGTAATTAAAAAGGGCTTAGTAATTTCAGAGTCTTTTTTTTCACTATTAACATAATATACTTTATTTAATTTTCAGGGTTTTATGTTGCAGATTACTCTGATCACAATCTTTTCACAGTCAAGTATTGGCTCACTTCAATATCATGACCCAGTTTACATCTTCTCCAACCCTATCAATCATTATAGTTTGATACATTTTGTAGAATACGGAATTCTTTCTTTAATCCCAATGATAAAAACTGTACACATGTGGTTAATATCAATTGGATGGGAATTTTTAGAATTGTATTTGCCTAATGATTGGGCACGTGAAAGTTGGCTGAATAAATTATTTGATCTTTTTTTTAACTGGCTTGGTTTCAATAGCGTGAGGGGATACTTTGTAGGGAAAAGTAAGTAGTCATTTTGTTGTCATTGACTGTTTATTAGATTCAATGAATATGATTAGCATGATAATATTAATAAAATGAACTATAAAATCATTCTTGTACTGATAATAACATCCTATCTCAGATCAGAATTTTACTATAGCCCTGGTGTTCAGATAGGATTAACTAATCATAGAACATTATCTTTTTCTACACAACTTACCATCAGCGAAATTATCTCAGACCTGATCAGAAATGAACCTACCTATTTAATGGAATTGATATACCCAGGAATAACTCTGGGTGCAAGATTATATACAAAAACAAAAATTAAGAGATTATATTTTTACAATGATTTTCAGATTTCTATCCTTGGCCTAGCTGGATATGGCTCTGGATTTTTATATGGAAATGGAAGGAAAAAGTATAAAAAGAGCAAAATGTGGATCGGAATACCTTTCATACCATTCTCGTACGACAAAGTAGACTTTTTAGAAGATGGACAATCGCTATTGGGTGAAAGATTGATAAGTGTTTATGGGGTATTTGGATTAGCCACAATGCCTTTTGGCGGATGGCCTTCTTCGTAATGGTCATTGACCATTAAGACATTAGAAAAGTAATGGGTTATATATATATCCTACTGAGTGCATTATTTTTTTGCCTTATGACCGTCTTTGTGAAAATTGCTGGTCAGCATATGGAAACGATACAGATCGTTTTCATGAGGGGTGTGATCACATTCATTTTTTCTTACATCCTTATTAGAAGAAATAATGTTTATTTATGGGGTAATAATAAAAAAATATTAGCCATAAGAGGTTTTGTGGGAACTGTGGCATTATTTTTAGTATTTGAATCGATTCAACGATTTTCATTACCAGAGGCAACAGTAATTCAATATCTATATCCGATCTTTACCGCCTTATTGGCATCGGTTCTTATATCTGAGAATATTGGGAAAGTTTTGTATCTGGCCATTCTGCTAGGTTTTATAGGTGTCTATATAATTTTAGATCTGCCATTCATTTATCAAGATTCAGTATTTCATACCACGGATTTAACTATTGCAATAATAGGTTCATTTTTGACAGGTCTTGCGTACGTAATGGTCCGTATGGCATCAAATCTAAAAGAATCACCTTATGTGATCATGTTCTATTTTCCCTTATTCACTGTACCCCTAAGTTTTGTTCTCACATATAACGTATGGACACAACCTACCATTGATATATGGATAGTGTTGATTCTAGTTGGAATATGTTCACAATTGGGACAAATATTTTTAACGTTTGGGTACAAGTTACTGCCTGCAGGACGTGCTGCAACAACAAGTTATATTCAGGTTCCGTTTTCAGCCATTGCAGGGTTGTTGATATTTCATGAAAACGTATCGTATAACTTTATAATTGGTTCAATGGTAATATTTTATACTATCTTTATCATTGTTAGGGAAAAAGTGAAGTGAAATGAATGCTCTATTCAATAATACATAATATTTCCTTATTAGCAATAAAGTTATTTTTTAATCAAATAACTTTACAGAATAAAGAAATGGTTCCAACAAATGGTCCTGTCATTTTTGTAGCTAACCATCCAAATTTCTTTATGGATCCATTGATCGTAGGATCTTTATCCCCAAGAAAACTTCATTTTTTTGCGAAAAGTACGCTTTTCAATACACCAATAAAGAATTGGATATTGAGTAGATTACCTCTTGTACCTGTCTATCGCAAATTGGATGATGAAAAAAATATGAATAAAAACCAAAATTCATTTAAGCAGGGATATGAGATACTTGAGAATAATGGTGCTATTCTGATTTTTCCAGAAGGAGTTTCTATGGGAAAGCGTATTTTAGAAAAAATAAAGACGGGTGCTGCAAGAATTGGCTTAGAGGCAGAATCAAAAAATGATTTTAACCTAAATATTTGTATAATACCAATTGGACTAAGCTATTCTGATATGGTTCGTTTCAGAAGCAATATTATGATCAGATATGGTAGGCCAATAAAACTTAAAGCATTTGAAGAAGACTACAAGAATAAAAGTATAGAAACAGTAAAAAAAGTAACTGGGGTCATAGAGTCCTCATTAAATAGTTTAACAAATTATATCGAGACTGACGAGATAGAAGATATTGTTGAAGGTCTAGAGCTCATATATAAAATGGAACTAATGACTGAGCTTGGTATGGAGCTTGATGATAAAAATGATGATTTCATAACGACAAAAATAATGACTGATGCTGTTCAATGGTATAAGGACAATGAACCATCTTTAGTAATAAAATTTAGACAAAGATTAAATAATTATATTGGCCTTTTAAAACAACTTGATATCAGAGATGAATTCTTAGATCCTGCAAGACAAGAGAAAAATAAATGGGGTAAAACTCGTACAATATTATTTTTAATAATTGGTTCACCCTTGTTTTTATGGGGAGTTATAACTAGTTATTTACCTTATAGACTTCCAAGGCTAATAATAGCTAAGAAAAACCTAGGTGGTCCGGCACCTGAAAACGCAGAGGAGGCAAGTTGGAAGCTAATGTATGGGTTGATTCTTTTTGTGATTTTCTACACTATTGAGATAATCATATTTTGGCATTTAACGAACGATATAGTGTTGGTGTCTGTTTTTATCCTAAGCCTCATACCGTCCGGGAATTTTGCACTCTATTATAATAAAAATATCAGGATCTATAAACAGCATGTGAAATTTCTATCCATATTCTATAGACAGAGAGCTATCATATTTACCATTATTCAAAAGAGAATGGAGTTAATACAATTTATAGAAGAATTAAAGAATCATTACCTGGAAACAATTGAACAGGATTAACTTATAAATAAACACCTATTGGTTTCTTGTTCTTTCTATGATGGTTATATTTTAATATGCTGAAATATGTGCCACTCATCTTGTTAATCGTGTTTTCTAACGCTCAAGACCACACCTTTCACATAGAATTAATAAATGAGCGGGATTATCCCGTATTCATTAATGAGGCAGGTGATTATAATATAAAAGCTGGCAAAACACAGCGAGTACTTAAGGTAAATGGAATTACCAATAATTCTAAAATGGAACGAATTGACTGGAAGACAGAGAATGCTTTTACTTGGAACGATGGTACAAAATCTGAAGATTTTCCTGTTGTTAATTCGTTAAGCTATACAAAAAAAGGTGTTGGTACTTCTATGGTTGGTTTACTTCCAGAGATGAAAGGATCAACGGTCTTTATTTATGGTTTTTATAATGGACAGATTGATAGTGTTAAAATTCATGTTCAGTAGTAATGCAATATACCGATACATATTAGTAAATAATTCTAGAAAGGAGAAACATTGATGAATAAAATAAAATTATTAATTTTAAGTTTTCTTATATCATTCTCATATTCTCAGGTCCTAGAGGTGGGTGATACCATACCTAGTGGGTTGGGTTTGCCAGTATGCGGTAATCTTGAAACTTCAATTATGCCTAATGATAGTTTGTATCTAGACTACTATCAGGGATGGCGTGTTACATGGGTTATGTTTTTCACTTCTTGGTGCCCTTTTTGTCAGGATGAGGCCCCTTTTACAGAAGAAGTATATACAGCTCTGCAGGACTCAGGCTTAACCATTGTTGGGGTAGGCTGGGATTGGGGTCTGCCTGACAGTTGTTCTGAATGGGTAGAGAACTATGGACTAACTTATCCCATGCTTGATGGAACAGATGCTGAAGGTACAAGTTGGGAAGATTTTGGCGTTTCTGGCATTCCTCATAACGTTATAATAGGTGCAGATGGTGTCGTAAAGTATTCTGTTGCAGGATATAATGAAAATTCAGTTTTAGAGGCAGTTGCGAATGCCCTAGAAGAATGCGGTGATGCTTGCGGGTGTAGCGATATTCTAGGTGATCTAGATGGTACATATAATTCTGAAGGAGATCCTTTAATTAATATAATGGATCTCTTAAAACTTGCGGATATGGTATCACTTGATACAGACCTTAATCCATGTTTTATAACTAAGGCTGATTTTTCTAATGATGGTATAGTTAATATTATTGATATTTTTGCTTTTGCAACTATGCTTTCCGAGGGGCAGTTTGATAATTAATCTAAAGCAATACTCAAATGGATTAGGTAATATCTTATTAAGTGATACATTAAATATTCAAAACCTTTGAATTAGGAGGTAAAATGAAGACTGAGTACATGGTTGAAACCTGCGAGAATCTTATCACTAAACGAGAATTTGAAGAGGATCTTGTTCGCAAGGTAAATGAATTAATGAAAGATGGTTGGCAGCCTATTGGAAATCCATTTCAGGACAAACATGGGCAATGGCTACAAGCTCTTGTTAGGTAAGAATTAAGCTGATACCACATTTCACAAATACCCAGAAAGATATTTTTGAAATAATAGTTAACGTTGTAGATTTGGTTTATAATTAATTAATTATAATAAAACTTAAATAGGAGTGTTAAATGAAAAATAAAATGAAATGGGTTCTATCAGTAGCTCTTTTATGTGGCTCTGTTGCCCCTGTCGCAGCAATGGACTTAGATGATAAAGCAGGTATGGAAGAAGTAAAAAAGAAGAAGTGGAATAAGAAGAAAAGTAAGTCCAGCACAAAGAACAGTGGTAAAAAAGCCAAAAAAGGATTTTGGTCCTGGTTTGGCGGAAAATAATTAAAAGGGGACTTAGGTCCCCTTTTTTTTTACATCAATTAACTATAAAGGCAATCCTCAGTTCAAAACTTTGTTCACTGTCTAAGAGGTTAACAGACAAGTAGTCCCTAGATCTCTTATTTTGTACAAGTCTCCCGATAAGTACACCAGTTATAGCTCCCGTTATTACGTCTGACATATAGTGCTTATCGGCAGCTAAACGAAAATAGGCTGTTGCCACGGCCAGACCCATAGCACCTGTCCATATATGGGTCTTTTTATTTGGGTAATTCCTAGACAGCATAATGGCATTTGATGTTCCGATAGCGAATGCAGTGCTAGTATGACCACTAAAAAATGATCTATAAGCATCTTCGCCTTCATCTCTTGTTTTAAAATATGATGCTGGCCTTTGCCTTTTTGCAATATTTTTAACAATGTTAGTCACTGTTCCATTTAAGGACATTACCTCAAGATTAGTTAGTAACATGCTCATGTAATCATCTGTAGATAGTAGAGGTGTGATAGGAATACTTCCTACAAAAATACCATAGAGAAGTAGGTCGCTGGCATTTTTTGCGGTTTCCATGTTTTCTAAGGACCAACGAGATCGATCACGAAAATAATTATCAAAATTATTAGGTTTCATTTCTCCAAGACTCGATACATCAGTATGAAGTCCATATTGTAAATAAAGAAAAACACCCAACTCTCCTGCAGTTCTGTAGTAATCTCTAGAATTAATATTTTGAGCACTTAAGGTGGTTGTTAAAGTGATCAATATCAATTGCCAAAAGGTGATTCTATTCAAATAATGCATACCTTGATATTATATAATTTCTAATAAAACCAAAACATACGGGGTTAAAGTCTAGTTTTACTAATATTTACATATGTAAAATGAATAATTATAATTAGGAGTTAAATAAAAAAATGAATGCTTGTCCAAATATTGCAGGGCGTGAGATTAAAAGACGAAAAATTTTTACCTATTTTGGATTTTTTTTAACTCTATTGACCATCGCTTTAACATTATATCAACAATATGAAGGATTATTAAGAGCTTTGGTCTTCATCCCAGCAATGTCAATGATGATACCATTATTAGAAGTAAAGTCCAAAACCTGCATAGTTAATGCATTTTTAGGCTTGAAGAATATGGGTCATAAGTATGAAAAAGAAAAAAATGAAGACTTTCTAAAAGAGCAGAGGAAGGAATCATTGAAATTGGTAGCAAAGGGTATATTTTTATCCTTATTGATCACAATTTTGATGATGATAATTTGAATTTCAATTTTCTAGATAAATAATATGTAATAATTAAAGGGAATGGAAAAAATATGATAGACCTGATCATTAAAAATTTTGAAAATCCAGATGAAACCCGGAATTTTGAAAAAGGGAAATTTGAGCTAGTGAACTTACCTAATATGACTATTGGAAAAGCTACTTATAAACCAGGGTGGAAGTGGTCTATTGATGTTTCACCATTAGCCGGCAGTGATTTCTGTGATGTTGAGCATTTGGGGATGGTGCTTGAAGGCAGTGCAACTGTTGTTTTCGATGATGGTGTTGTTCATGAATTATATAAAAATGATCTCTTCTATGTTTCACCAAGGCCTCATGATAGTTGGGTAGTCGGTAACGAGGATTATATCTCAATACATTTTTTAGGTGCAGATTCTTATGCAAAATGAAAACAAGAGTTTTGCTTACATGAAAATAATTATTCAAAAGGACTAAAAATGTTTCGAGTATGTTTATTAATTATAATACTTTTTATTAAAGTAGCTAGAAGTCAAGTAGATATCGGATATCAAAAACCACCAGATGAGATACTTAAATTAGTTGATATTGATCTTCCACCAAGAGTTCTTATGGACGAGAATAAAAGGTATATGATCCATCTGTATCGAGATACATATAAGACGATCGAAGAATTATCTGAAAAAGAAATGAGGCTTGCTGGTTTAAGATTAAATCCAAAAACGAATATTGAAAGTAGGATAACTTATTATAAAAATATCAAGGTTTCTGATCTTGAGGATAGCAACCATTCACCCAAGCAGGTTAATGGCATGCCGTCAAATCCAAGGATTGCAAATATTAAATGGTCTCCAGATCAAACGAAAATAGCAATGACAAATACCACCTCTAAAGGTGTTGAATTATGGTATCTAGATTTATCCAAAAGAAAACTAAAAAAACTCACCGGTCCTGATCTTAATGGAAACTTAGGCAATGTGATCAATTGGTTTCAGGATGGAAAATCAATTCTGGCGAAATTTGTAGCAAAGGATATGCCCAAAATACTAAATACAGAGAATCTTATTCCTAATGGCCCGACTATTTCCACTAATGATGGAAAAAAAGCACAAAATCGTACATACCAGGATCTATTGAAAAACAAAAATGATGAGAGAAATTTTGAGACACTTGTCAACTCTGAACTCTATAAGGTAACTCTAAGAGGGGGGAAGCGACTTTGGAAGAAAAAGAACATGTATA
The DNA here is from genome assembly GCA_902562835.1 of uncultured Fidelibacterota bacterium. Classification (GTDB taxonomy): domain Bacteria; phylum Fidelibacterota; class Marinisomatia; order Marinisomatales; family UBA1611; genus CACEUX01. The sequence goes on along the minus strand of CACEUX010000018.1, from coordinate 12,794 downwards.
ACAATATTAGTTTTTCACCAGATGGAGATTTTGTTATGATCTCAATTATTCAAAAACCTTTTTCTTATTTAGTACCTTATTATCGATTTCCTTCCAAAATTTTAATTTTCTCATCTACTGGTCGAGAAATAAAATTATTAGCAGATATTCCACTTACAGAAGATCTACCAAAGGGTTTTATGGCAGTCAGAAAAGGAGACCGAAGTTTCTCATGGCGATTGGATAAACCATCCTCTATTTACTTTGTTAGAGCTTTGGATGGTGGTGACCCATATAATAAAGTTGAATTTCGCGATGAGGTTTTCCAATTAGATGCCCCATTTAAGAAAGATCCAATTAGTATATTAAAAACTCAGAATAGATATTACAACATGTCTTGGTGCAACGACACATTAGCATTGGCCTTTGATTATTGGTGGAACAATAGAAATACCAAAACATATCTATTCGACCCATCAGGATCTTCACAAGCACCATCAATAATTTCAGATAGAAACTATCAAGATCGATATAATGATCCAGGTTCTTTTGTAAAAAAACGAAATTTATATGGTAGGTCTGTTCTGGTTTTAAAAGAAAATAATCTTTTCTTATTAGGAGATGGATATACAGATAATGGTCAATTCCCTTTTCTGGATCAGTACAACATAAACACAATGGATAAAAAGAGAATATATGAATCAACTTTTACTGATAAAAAAGAATCTCTTAGGGAGTTCATGGCTGAGAATAATGAAATTCTAGTGCGAATCGAATCACCAGAAGATTATCCTAATTATTATTTAAGAAAATTAAACAATGATAGCCTGATTCAGATCACTCATTTCATAAATCCATTTAAAAGCTTGAATAATGTTTACAAAAAACTAATAAAATATAAAAGGGGAGATGGTCTTGATCTATCCGCAACTTTATTATTGCCTGAAGATTATGATCTGGAGAAAAAAGAGAAACTTCCACTGATAATGTGGGCCTACCCAAGAGAATTCAAAGATAGATCTAGTGCCTCACAAACCACAAAAAATCCTAATGAATTTACATATCCATACTGGGGTTCACCTATATACTGGCTTACTAGGGGTTATGCAGTTATGGATGAAGTTTCATTCCCTATTATCGGAGTTGGTGATAAAGAGCCGAATGACGAATTTCGTAGTCAATTGGTTAGTAATGCTTCTGCTGCAATTAATAAAATAGATCAATTGGGATATGTAGATAAAAATCGTGTTGCAATTGGCGGGCATAGCTATGGCGCATTCATGGTTGCAAATTTACTTTCCCACTCTAATCTATTTGCTGCAGGAATTGCACGAAGCGGTGCATATAATAGAACATTGACTCCGTTTGGCTTTCAAAGTGAAGAACGCGCTTACTGGGAAGCGCCAGATATATACTATGAAATGTCTCCATTTATGCATGCTGATAAAGTCAAAAGCCCCCTTTTACTAGTACACGGTGAAGCAGATAATAATTCAGGTACATACCCATTGCAGAGTGAGCGATATTTTAATGCTCTGAAGGGGCTAGGTGCGCAAGTACGTCTCGTAATGTTACCGAAAGAAAGTCACGGTTATCGGGCAAAGGAAAGCATTCTACATCTGCTGTGGGAACAGGATAGGTGGCTGGAGAAATATGTCAAAAACATTGAAGTTGAATAATCATTTTTGCGATTTATTGTAAACACTAAAATGAAATTACAAAGGTAGCCATTATGAAAAGAATATTTAAGACACTTTTAATCTTGCCATTTATTATCAACGCGAAAAATTCAAATAATAAGGTTGTATTATCAGAACATTTGGAATCGCTGTTACCATACATTGGAAAAACCTACAAGGGAGAATTCTTAAACTCTACAAAAAACGACCCTGTTTACGATGTCGCTAATTGGGAGCGTGCTCTAAATGGAAATGCTATACGTATCTTACATTCAGTTAATAATGGAGAGTATGGTGGAGAAACCATAATTATGTGGAACCCTGAAAAAAATAGTTTGATGTCTTGGTATTTTACAACTGGAGGATTCCTTACCAATGCTTTAGTAACTATAAAAGGAACCAAGATCACGAGTATAGAAGACGTTACAGGTAATGATAATGGAATTACAAAGGTAAAGAGTATAATCGAACTAGGACGGAATGGGGGACTTGAGAATAGATTTAAATATTTAATGAATAATATATGGGTCGATGGACATAAAATACTTTATAAGGAAGATTCAAATGCAACTGTAATATTCAATTGATGAAATTAAATATCATCATCTAATGCTATATTTATCCCTAATTGTGACTCCACAAGCTTAGCGATTTCCATTTCAGCAGTCATCACTATACCATCAGCTTCTATTAGTTCAGATAGCTTTGGCCCTAATATTCCTATTTGTTCCTCACTAAGTAAAACCTTGATCCGATTGATCACATCTAGAATATAATTCATTTTATCAGAATTTGACTTTTGATGTAAAATTTGCTGAGCCTCATTTAAAAAACGATCCGCACGATCTTCAGAAAATTCAGGGAAAAGTTCTTCTACAGCTTTGACCCATGTCTCTCGCTCTTCAAAGTCCACTTGACCATCTGCTAGTTGAATAGAAGCACATAGATGTGTGACAGCCTCTAAGGGGGACATATCCTGCGGTTGATTAATCTCAGGTGTCTTACCTTTTTTAGAGAACCAGCCCATTTTATTTTTTCTCCCATTCATCAGGCGTTAGTGTTTTCATACTCAGAGCATGAATCTCATTTTGCATAAGATTCCCTACAGACTCATATACAAGTCTATGTCTTTCAATTAAACTTTTATCTTTAAAATTCGTAGAAACGATTATGGCCTCAAGATGGAAGCCACCTTCATGCAGCTTATGTTTTAAATGTCTACCAGTAAAGTCTTTAACCTCAAAATGTTCTAAATCCATATTATTTTGAAGCCTAGTTTTTATTTCTTTTTCAATTACCATTGTATTTTCTTTTTAAGATTCAGAATTTAAGCAGTGAAGAGTACCAAATTATTTCAAATAACAGAAGAAGATAAAACACATTATAGAGAATTAATTGAAAAGATAGATCCTGCGCAGAAGAATTCTATAATCAAGATACTAGGAATTAAAATACAGACTATCCTAGATGAAGGCAGGATCAATGCCGTAGAAGCTGAAATCATAGAGGATATGGCTCATTTAGTAAAGATATTAGAACTATTTGAGAACTTACCAGAATCGATCATAAAAAAGATTCTCTTCGCTATGTCATACTTCATCGATGAAAATGATGAAATTCCTGATGTTATTCCAGACTACGGATACTTGGATGATGTAACAGTCGTATCATGGGTTATGAAAGATATTCAGAAGCATATCCCAGATATGCCAGACGCTTAAGCTATTCTTCTTCTTTAGAATCAACCTCTGCCTGGCTTAGGTCCTCCTGAGAAAACTGCCATTGACAAGGTGCGCACCACCAAGGTTTACCATAATATGAAGGTTTATTCTCAATCAATTCTAATGATTCACCACAGCGTGGACAGTCCTGTTCACAGCCATCTTCCGGCCATTCATAGTCAGGCTTATATTTGAAACCTTCTTCAAGTGTATGGTACTGTTGCATACTAAAAATTACGCACAAATAGTCTTTTCGTATATAAGTGATTTATAAAACCGATAATAATACATATATCAAAACTCCAAATAGAGAAAAGCCAACATAATTCTGCATTTTCATTTCTTCCTGCAGGTTTTCAACTTGTGAAAGATAATGGTCATAAAAAAGAAATACCTCTAGGGTATCATTCTTTGCGACATAGACGCGTTTTATTCCATCTGTTAAATTGTCTCGTACAGTTTCATCCTGGATGTCTGGAGGAATATAGCTTACTTCATGAAAGCCGGGTAGAACTGGAACAGGTGCTTTTAAAGGATGATTTCCAACATAAAACCCATCGATAAAAAAGGGTACATTCATACTGTCTGTTTTAATATCTATAAAACCAAACTCGTCTATTTCACCGTTTTCTTGGGCAATAATTTGAACTGAGCAAAAAAGTATGTTAATTATGACTATAAGTGACCTTTCCATGCCCAACAAATTATTTTTGACTTCACCTTAAATCAAATAAGTAAATTTCCTAAGAGATGTTTACTGTAATTAAACCAAAAACTCTATTTTACATATATTTTCTTCTATGCTCCCTTAGCTGTGCATATTTCAATACTTTCTACAATGCTGAGCAATATTATGAAGAAGCAGAGAAGATAAGGCTAGAAAAGGATGGTGAAGCAATTCCTATCTCTGCTATGGATAAGTATGGTAAAACCATTAAAAAATGCCAAGTAGTCCTTGATAATTACCCAGATTCAAAATTTGTAGCGGACGCCACACTCCTAATGGCAAAAGCAAGGTATTACAGATCTGATTTTGACCTAGCAATTAATGACCTTAAAACCATTCGTGGCTCCGGCAATAATAAACAAATAGAAGAGGCAACGTATTGGCTTGCTTTATGCAAATGGAAAAAAGGAAATGACCAGGCGGCATTGAATGAGCTAAATGAACTATTGGGAAATGCAAGATCTAGATCGATCAAAGCCAAATGCCACATATCCCTTTCTGAATTATCAAAGGAATTAAAAGATCATGATATGGCCTTATACCACTTACAGTCCGCAGCAAAACTCACCACTGAGCGTTCAGAAAAAGGTCTCATATATGGTAGACTAGCAGAAATGGCATTTAATAAAGAAGACTATGAAATGGCTCAAGCAGGCTATAGCAATGTCATCGCAAATTCACTTTCTAAAGAAAAAATTGAAAAAGCTCATTTACAAATACTTAAAATATTAAGAGAAAATAAAGACTATCGTTCCGCTCAAAAGAAAATAAAGGGAATGCTAGCAGATGATAAGTTCAAAAGAATATCAGGTAACCTAGAACTCGAATTGGTACAGTTATACAGGGCTCAGGGAAATTCTTCTGAAATTGAAACTAGACTTGAATCGATAGTAAATAATTATCAGCGTACGCAAGTATCTGCGGAAGCCTATTACCAATTAGGTCAAATATATACATCAGAGAAGTGGGATCTCACCAAGGCCAAAGAATACTTTGATAATGTTTCCAAGGAGTCTAGCAGATCACTTTTTTCACCAATGTCAAAAAGTCATAGCAAATCCATAACCACCTACCAGAATGCAAAGAAAGATATTGATAGGCATAATAACATGAATGATGCTGCCGAAGCAATTAATCTAGCTAAGGAGCAGGACACCACTAAATCTTTACAAATGTCAGTTTCCGTGGAGAAAGCTCCTCAGAGAAGTCTTCCCGAATTATACTATCAACTTGCAGATCTTGAAGCGTTCAGTTTTAAAAGATATATCCAATCCAAAGACTTATTATATAAGATCATTGACGAATATCCTGAGTCTGATTTTAAACCAAAAGCCATGTTTGCATTGGTTTTTGTTTATGAATCTTTAGCAGATTCTAATTCTGCAGTTATGATAAAGAAAAAACTATTAGATGAATTTCCTGGTACTGATTACGCATCTTATATAAGTGAGGATAAAGTAAAAGTTGAAATTAAAGGGCAAAAAAAGGTCTTCATGCAAGCTGAATCACAAATCACTGACAATATTGATAATGCAATTAAACTCTATAAGTCTATACTAGACTCTGATTCAAGAGGTGAATATGCAGTTTCCGCTGCGTACTCTATTGGCTATCATTATGATCAGGTTGCGATTATTGATAGCGCCATGAAGTATTACCAATGGATAAAAGAAAATCATCCAAAGACAGATCAATCTATTCAAGCTGAACTGAGACTAAATACACTAAACATGGCCTTATCAACTGTTAAGAATGATACTAGCTTATTAGAAATTCAGGAATAATGTTGAGAATTAGCCTCTTTTCATTTTTATATCGATTAACTCGGCTCGTTATCACTAGACTGATCTATTTCTACCAGAGGTTAATTTTTAAACCTAAAGACCTAGAGCCAGCTGTTAAGATTGGAGATGGTATCTTGGGTTCTGTTTTTATATTGAAAAAAATCGCATTCGATTACAATATTCCTAAGGGATGTGAGATTGATATTTACAACCTGAAGTTTCCATCACCATTAATAGGCTCTTCTTTTAAATCTGATGCAAATGTACTTGATATGTGGCTTAGAATGGGTTTGGGAAGTATAATTTTTAAAACCATTATGAAAGAAGAACGTGAGGGGAACCCAAGACCCCGCTTACAGGAAGTCAATAGTAAAGGTAAAAGAGGCCTGTTTAACTCTCTTGGGCTCCCTGGCCCAGGAATTAAAAAATTTACAGAGGAAATTAAAGACCATGTTTTATGGGAATATAATAGACCATTAGGTATAAGTATTGGCGGAGATAATAAAGATGATTATTGTGATAATATCCAAAAAATAGAAAGAGCTCTTTTGAATCAAAAGGGTCAGTATTTCTATGAACTGAATATTAGTTGCCCGAATACAATAAATGGTCAAACAATTTGTGAAGACCCAACATCATTGCATGAGCTATTATCTCTTGTTAAGAAAGAAATAAAACACACTATATCGATCAAGGTATCACCAGATATATCAAATATTACCCTAAAAGAATTAGGCGAAGTATGTCAATCATTCGATCACATTATAATTAATGCTGGAAATACCCATTATAGAAATAAATCTGAGCTTGGTTTAAGTGATAGTAATTTTTCAATGAACGGCGGTGGTCTTTCAGGAATAACTATTTTTGATAGGACAGTTGAAATGGTAAAATTGTTTTCAAACTTTAAAATACCTATTATGGCTACTGGAGGAATTTCAACGATCGATCACATTAAGGTACTGAAAGATTCTGGTGCCAGTCTCTTTGGCATGGCAACCAGTCTGGTTCTTGATCCTTATTGTGTACCTAGAATTAATAGGCAGTTTTAATGTTCACTATAGTTTTATTGGAACCTCAAATACCGCCCAATACTGGCTCTACAGGAAGATTGTGTGGTGCAACAAATAATCGACTTCACATAGTTGGAGAATTAGGATTTGAATTATCAGATAAAACATTAAAACGTGCTGGCCTCGACTATTGGGACCACATTGACTGGGAATATTTTTCAGATCTAGATAGTTATTGTAACTCTATGGCAAAAAACGAGTCATTTCATCTACTAACAACAAAGTCAAACAAACCTTATACCTCAAGATCTTTCAAAGAAGGAGACTTTATTGTTTTTGGGAGTGAGACAGAGGGGATCCATGAATCTTTCCTCAGGGCGAATTGGGAAAATACATGTACCATTCCTATGGAAAACCAAAATATTAGAAGTCTTAATCTTGCAACAAGCGTTGGAATAGTCCTGTATGAAGCAATTAGACAGGTAAAAACTTGATATGAGAAAGTGTTCTATATCAAAATATGGTTTATTAGCACTGATCATAATTGGATGTTCGAGTTCTCCTCGATATACAAAAGGTACAGTCTCAAAAAGCACTAAAATCAAGAAAAAAGTAAAAAGTTCGTCTTCTAGTTCTAATAGTAATAATGTTAAGCACCGAAAGGTCATGACTGGAATAAGCTCATTTTATGCCGAGGATTTTCATGGTAAGCTTACTGCGAACGGTGAGGTCTATGACATGTATGGAGTTACAGCAGCACATAAAACCCTACCACTCAACACTATATGTAGGGTTACAAATTTAGCAAATGACAAATCTTTGATTCTGAGGATTAATGATCGTGGACCGTACATTAAAGGTAGAATCTTAGACTGCTCTTATGGAGCAGCAAAAAAATTAGACTTTATTGAACAAGGTACTACAAATGTAAAAATTCAAGTAATTGAATGGGGTGACGGAAAGTATATGCAGCATAGAAAAAAACCGTAATGAAAAAACTATACTTAATCGTGAATCCTGAGGGTGGGGCAAAAAAAGGATTAGATATACTAGAAAAGGTTGAGCCTATTTTTAGTGAAGCTGATATTGAACTTACTATTTTAAAAACAAAATATGCAGGCCACGCAGAAGAGTATGCGAACGAGTTACCCTATGCAGGATATGATGGCCTTTGTGCTATTGGTGGTGATGGTACAATGCATGAAGTGATCAATGGTATGTTAAAAAGAGATGATAATGCCATGTTGCCTATCGGACTGTTAACGGGGGGCACTGGAAATGCATTTATGCACGATATTAATTGTCTTGATCCATTAGAATCCGCCAGAAGAATTGTGAATGGTGAATTGCGCCCAATGGACATTGCAAAAGTAAAAGCAAATAGAGAGCTATTTTATGCCTTTAATATAATAGGTTGGGGGTTGGTAACTGATGCTAGTTCACTGGCCGAGAAACTTCGATGGCTTGGAGATAAACGTTATGCTATAGCAGCCATACTTGAGGTTCTAATCAGTAAAAAAAGAATATCGAAACTAATATTGGACGGTCAAGAGATTGATGAAGATTTTGTTTTTATTATAGGATGTAATACCATCCACACTGGTAAAGCTATGAAAATCGCTCCGTTAGCAAGGTTAGATGATGGTAAATTAGATCTTGTGATCGTTAGAAAAGCTTCTAGGGTCGAATTATTAAAATTGTTTCCTAAATTGTTCACTGGTGAACATATTAAAAGTGAATTAGTTGATTACAAACAAGTTGAAAGTTTTTCTATTTTACCTTCAGAAAAAAGCTCCATAACGTTAGATGGTGAACTTATTGGTGATACACCATTACATGTTCAATTAGAGCCTCAAAGAATTAATGTACTGGTATAATAATAAAAGGAAGTCTCGCTTATGATGAAAGGTCGCAATCTTGTCATTCTTATAGGGATACCCACCTGGCTATTTTTAATATGGAAAGGCGGTATATATTACACTCTATTTATCCTGATATGCATGGTGCTTGCGTTGGGGGAATTTTATACCTTAATGGAGAAAAAAGGTAATAGGCCACTCAGATGGATGGGAATGGCATCAACGGTTTTTATCGCAGACTATTATTATGTACAGCCTGCAATTACACCTCATGAAATGCTCGGTGGAATGATCTTGATCGTGATCCTTACTCATATATGGGAATTATTTTCTAAAAAAGAAAATTCAGGGAATAATATTGCAGCCACTCTTACTGGAATACTGTTGATACCTGTTCTCTTAGGGACTTCAATAGATATTAGACAATTTGATCTTTTAATGAGTACTCAGTTGACATTAACATTGGTATTAGCTGTATGGGCATGTGATTCAGCTGCCTTTATTTTTGGAAGTATGTTTGGAAAGAAGAAAATATTTCCAAGTGTCAGCCCAAAAAAATCATGGGTTGGTTCAGTAAGTGGTTTTATAGCGGCAATGGGGGTTTTTCTATTATTCCATTATCAAGGTTGGTTGGGTAGCTATTTCTCACTAAAAGATTCTATCGTATTTGGCATTATTTCAGGGATTTTTGGACAAATAGGAGATCTAATTGAATCCCTGTTAAAAAGAGATGCAGGAGTAAAAGATACAGGTACCTTATTGGCTGGTCATGGTGGTGTCCTTGACAGGTTTGACTCGTTGATATTCGCTACACCTTTGACTTATCTTTATGTCCACTTTTTAATGCATTATTAATCTAATTAAAGTAATTAATGGTTCTTAAATCTATTCTTGCTACAGATTGTGGTAGCACTACTACTAAAGCCGTTCTTATAGAGCACGTTAGTGGTGAATACCGACTCACATATCGTGGTGAGGCCCCAACAACAGTAGAGGCTCCATTTGAGGATGTCACAAGAGGCGTCTTGAATGCAGTTATGGAAGTAGAAGAACTTTCGGGTAGAAAGATAATTGATAATGATAAAATTATATCACCCGCAAGCGAAACAAGTGGGGTGGATATATACATATCGACCAGCTCAGCAGGTGGTGGGCTTCAAATGATGGTAGCCGGTGTCGTAAAATCTATGTCTGGAGAAAGTGCTGAAAGAGCAGCGTTAGGAGCCGGGTCAATAGTGATGGATATTATTGCCTCCAATGATGGTAGGCTTCCACATGAAAAAATAAAAAGAATAAGGGAATTAAGACCTGATATGATACTTTTATCTGGAGGTATAGATGGAGGGACTATTTCTCATGTGGTTGAGCTAGCAGAGATCCTCGCTGCTGCAAATCCTCAGCCAAGATTGGGTCAGGATTATAAGTTGCCTGTCATATATGCAGGAAATAATAAAGCACAAGCAGATATTCGCGAAACACTAGGCGAGATGGTAGATCTAGACATCGTTGAAAACATAAGACCTGTCCTAGAAAGGGAAAACCTAGAGCCATCTAGAGATAAGATCCATGACCTTTTCATGGAGCATGTAATGCAACAGGCGCCAGGATATAAAAAATTAATGTCTTGGACAGATGCACCCATCATGCCCACTCCTGGTGCCGTAGGGTCATTAATTGAGATGATAGCTGAAAAAGAAGATATTACTGTTGTCGGTGTGGATATTGGAGGTGCAACCACTGATATATTTTCTGTATTTCAGGGAAAATTCAATAGAACAGTAAGTGCAAACCTTGGTATGAGTTATTCTATATGTAATGTTCTGGCAGAATCGGGTCTTGATAATGTACTTAGGTGGGTTCCTTTTGATATTGACCGTAGAGAACTCACGAATAGAATAGGCAATAAGATGATAAGGCCAACAACAGTGCCGCAATCTCTTGAAGAGCTTTTCATAGAACAATCTATTGCAAGAGAAGCACTTAGATTATCTTTCAAACAGCATAAAGAATTTGCTGTGGGTCTGAAAGGAGTCCAAAAAGAGAGAACGATCTCTGATGCATTTGACCAAACGACATCTGGTGAATCACTGGTTAACATGATGGACCTTGACCTTTTAGTTGGATCTGGAGGAGTTCTTAGTCATGCTCCTAGGCGTCAACAATCTGCAAAGATGTTGATAGATTCATTTATGCCCGAGGGAATTACTCAGTTGGCTGTTGATTCTATTTTTATGATGCCTCAACTAGGTGTTTTAGCTCACGTTGATAAAAAGGAATTTGGAGAGGAAGCACGTAAAGCTGCTCTTGAGGTCTTTCATAAAGATTGTCTTATTAGGCTAGGGACCTGTATTACCCCGGTAGGCAGATCGAAAGCAGGTGATGTAGTTATGACTGCAGAATTAGAAATGCCTGATGGAGATAAAATAGAACAACAATTAGTTAAAGACCAGATTATCAAAATTGATGCCCCTTATGAACCTATAAGTGCATTTCTAAAGCCTGCTAAAAATATGGACATTGGTGCGGGAGCTGGTGAAGAGGTAAAAACAGATATTTATGGTGGTACAGTTGGGATTATTTTTGATTGTCGAGATCGCCCCATTAACATACCGTCAGATCCAGAAAAAAGACTTGAATCACTAAGGTCATGGTCCAGCGCTTTAAATGAATATCCAAAGGAATAAGAGATAACATGGCTCATGCATATACGCCCGGACTTAAAGTATTACATTACAGCAATGTAAAAAAAGATAGAACACTTCCTATCAAAGGGCAAGTGAATAAGAAAAAAGGTGATTTAGTTAATGCTAATGATGTTGTAGCAAAGACTGATCTACCAGGAAACGTTAGCATGGTTAAGGTAGCAAATCTTTTAAATATAGCTCCATCAGATATAAGTGATATCCTAATGGTCAAAGAAGGGGATTCGGTCAATAAGGGAGATATGATAGCACAGACTGATGGATTGTTTGGTCTTTTTAAATCGGATGTAAGAGCTCCAGTCTCAGGAACCATTGAATCAGTATCTGATGTGACAGGACAAATTGTAATGCGAGAAGCGCCAATTCCTGTGGAGGTAGATGCCTATGTTGGCGGGGTGGTTTCAGAGGTCATAGAAAATGAAGGAGTCACAATCTCATCTGAGGCTGCATATGTTCAGGGCATTTTTGGTATTGGAGGAGAATCTAGAGGTGTTTTGGAAGTTATTACCAATGAAAGAGGTGATGAGCTTTTAATAGATTCCATTAATGAATCGCACACTGGTAAGATCATAGTTGGCGGATCATTTATTTCTCTTGAAGCCTTTAAAAAAGCTATAGATCTGAACGTAGAAGGTATAGTCATTGGAGGATTTAATTATTTTGACTTAGAGGATGTACTTGGGTACACCTTGGGTGTAGCCATTACAGGCACAGAAGATCTCGTAACTTCATTGATCGTAACAGAAGGATATGGGAATATAAAAATGAGTGAAAGAACATTTGACCTATTGAAAAATCATAATGGAGATTTTGTTTCTGTAAATGGAGCTACTCAAATTCGGGCAGGCGTAATCAGACCAGAGATTATAATCCCCTTAGATAAGAAAAAGATTCCAGAAGATAAGAATCAAACAGAAGGAATTCTTGGTATTCAACAAGGGTCTCTAGTGAGAATAATAAGAGCCCCATACTTTGGTAAAATTGGAGAGGTTCTTGATCTTCCATCAGAATTACAGAAGATGGAGTCAGAGACCATGGTAAGAGTAGCAAATGTTCAAATAAATGATGAAACGTTCATCGTGCCTCGTTCTAACTTAGAGATGTTGGAAACCTACTAATTTAAGGATAATGAATATTAAAGAAACTTTTTCGTTCAATTCTCATCCCGGTGAATTATCTTTGACCCCAGAGGATAGACAATTTTTAAAAAAAATTGCAAATAAGATACATCAGCATGGTTTAGTTACTCCTGCTGTGTTCTTTTTAGAAATGACTAAACCTCTATCATTGCTTGGGAGTCATTTCCTCGTATTTTTTGGACCGATAATTA
>CACEUX010000017.1 GCA_902562835.1 uncultured Fidelibacterota bacterium | reverse complement strand
TTAATAAATAGGCTCATAAAACGTGGGCTTAAATCGGGTAGGACCGATGATACACCTGAAGTTATAAGAAAACGCCAAAAAATTTATTGGGTCCAAACTGCAAAAATTTTGGACTTTTATAAAGGTAAAAGCCTATTGAAAAATATAGATGGTCTTGGCGAAATAAATGAAATAACAAATAGAATATTAGCAGTAATAAAAAATAGATGATTAAAGTAGGGCTAACTGGAGGAATTGGATGCGGTAAAAGCACAGTGAGTTCATTGTTCGAAAAGTGGGGGGCTTATATTTTAGATGCAGACTCTGTTGCAAAAGATATTTTAAATAACAATGAAACTGCCCAAAGTGAAATTATTGCAGAATTTGGCACAGATGTATTAGGTCGTAGAGGAAATATTGATAAGCCTAAATTAGCTCGAGTTGCTTTTCAAGATGAGAATCATCAATTACGTTTAAATGCAATAATACATCCTTACGTTTTTGATGAGATCGATTCCAATTTTGATTTAATACATTCAACTAAGAAACATGAAATATTCATAGTAGATGCTGCTCTAATATATGAGTCGGGCTCAGATACACATATGGATTATGTTATCGTAGTTACTTCGCATCTAAAATTGCGCACTCAAAGAGTTATGGAACGAGGTGGCTTAACAAGAGAAGAGTTTTTAACAAGGCTAGAATTACAATGGCCTGATGAAGATAAAGTTCATATGGCAGATTTTGTTATTCATAACAATAGTACAGAAGAAAAACTATCAGAAGAAGCAAGAAATGTTTTTGACCTTCTAACCTAGGTTACTCCCTTAGAGCCAAAGGTCTGTCTAATATTTCTTTTAGAACAACTGCTTTTTTTAGTGTCTTTTTAGAATTAAATAACACCTTTTTTAAATCAGCCTTTTTATTCCATTTATTACCTAGATGTAATTCCTTTCTATTTGCAAGGGTTGAATGATAGATCGCATTATCAAAGTTTTCAACCATTTCATCAGTTTCTGAAAACTCTCCTTCATCAGAATTTAAAACACCCTCTATGGAACCATCTTTTGCCTCATTAATTATCTCTTTATCTATACTGTTAAATTCTTCTTCAATAACATTGGCTATAATAGGACTAGCTTCTGGCGTTTTTGGGTTCTGTTCAAAAAGGTCATTTAATAATGACTCAAGATTTGTTTCTTGTTTTTCGTAGACTATAGAATCTGAATCCCACTCAGGGTCAGATTCTATTTCTTTCCGCTTTTGATTCTGCTCTCGCTTTTTCATGAAACCCGAGATAAAGTAAAGGAGAAGAATTCCTAACCATTCCATATTATCTTTTCGGCTTTTCTAAAAGAAGTAAGATTCCATTACAGAATATTTCATTTAATAATGGTATCCATGAGAAAGGGTTTTTTATCTTAGGAAGACCAAAACGAAATGAGTAGGCTGGCCTAATGAACCAATTACTTTCTTTTTTAATAATAAAACCTATATCCTTTAGCAGGTTTCGTATTTCATAAATTGAAATCCTTGTCTTTTTGGTTTCAATCAAATATTCAATCTTATTTTTTGGACAACCTATTAGTTTTAAATATCCTTTATATAATAGGTTCGGCAATAAATGTAAATAGGGCAATTTACCTAATATAATGGGAGCAGTTTGCTGATGTCCTGCATATGCACAATATTTTGGAGGGAATGATATAAATAGTTTCCCCCCGGGCCTTAAAAGGTCGTAAATATTGTTTAGTGCTAGTCTCTTATTTTGAATATGCTCAATTACATCTCTTATAATAATAGTATCACACTTTTCGACTAATTCATTATCATAAGATTGAGGTTCACATATATTCGCTTGGAATAGATGTAGTGAGTTATCTCCATTCAATAAAACCGCATTATTAAATCTTATATCGGATAATTCCATCCCCGAGCATTTTGCTCCTTTATCAAAATAAAATTTAAGCAATCCTGCTTCTGCACATCCTATTTCTAATATACTTTTGCCACTAACATTTGAATCTCCAATATAATCGAAAAGGAAATTCTCACCATACCATTGCTGTTCATTGTAACAACGCAAGCATCTGTTGGAAATTTGTTCTGCTATATGACTAGGAACTGAAATATCCAAAATATTAATCTCACTTCAAATCTAATTATCTTCAACAGGATCTTCCGAAGCTGAATCAGCACCCGTGTCGGCAATTGAATCTCTCATGGTTGTGTCTGATTTTATATTTTCTAATTTATAAAAATCCATAATCCCCATGTTGCCAGCTCTAAATGCTTCTGCCATCGCTGTTGGCACCATTGATTCTGCCTCTACAACTTTCGCTTTCATTTCCTGTGTCCTAGCTGTCATTTCCTGCTCTTCAGCAACTGCCATTGCTCTTCTAGTTTCAGCCTTTGCTTGGGCAACACGTAAGTCTGCTTCAGCTTGGTCTGCCTGGAGAGAAGCCCCAATATTTTTCCCAACATCAAGGTCGGCGATATCAATTGATAAAATTTCAAAAGCAGTTCCTGCGTCTAGTCCTTTATCTAAGACCGCTCTAGATATATTATCTGGGTTTTCTAAGACCTCAGAATAATTCTTGGCAGACCCAATTGCAGAAACAATCCCTTCTCCTACCCTTGCAATAATAGTATCATCAGTGGCTCCACCCACAAGGCCTGGGATATTAGTCCTCACGGTAACTCTTGCCCTTGCTTTCAGCTCAATTCCATCTTTTGCAACAGCTGCTAGGTATCCATCCTTTGGCGCGTTGATAACCTTAGGATATACCGATGTTTGAACTGCTTCTTTCACATCACGACCAGCCAAGTCGATAGCCGTTGCGGTTTCAAAAGGCAGTTGAATGTTTGCCTTGTCCGCAGCAATCAATGCTGCTACTATATTTTGGACATTCCCCCCTGCAAGATAATGTGTCTCAAGCATATCAGTTGAAATATGTGCTAAACCAGCCTTATGAAGATTGATAACACCATCAGTCACGAGCCTAGGAGAAATTTTTCTCAATCTCATACGGATAAGGTCAACAATTCGAATCCTGCCTACACCGAGCGAAACAATCCCTTGAATCCACATTCCAACAGGCACAAAATAAAAAAGTGTAATCGTCACAATTACGATTAAACCAAGTAAGAACATTTGTATAACAGGCATAATTATTTTTCCCTTTTTATTTAATTAATTCCCTAACCAATACTCTATTACCATCTACAGAAAGTACTGTTATTTCTTTTCCCTGATCAATAAATCCACCTTCACTTACAACAAAAACTCGTTGTTCTCCTATTTTGACCCAACCTGAAGGGTGTAGGTCAGTGTCTGCAATCCCTGTTAAGCCATCTAATGTTTCCCAACCTTGTGTATTTGAATACCCATCTTCCTTTTTTTGTATATCAGGTGATGTCAGCTGATCCCAAAATTTTGTTTTCATCATGAGCCTAATCAATAAGACCAAACCAATAACCGCACCAATTAGACCTATGATAAAACCGTCCATAGCTTGTTCCATTATTTCTTCTCCTACAGGGATATCGGGTAGTAATAACAAATATAAACCGTACAGCATAAATCCAATGCCACCCAAACCTACTATCCCGAAACCAGGGATGACAAGCATTTCAAGCAAGATCAATCCTAGTCCAGCAAAAACAAAAAGCATATCAGACATAGTTGCAAGTTCAGCTATATAAGAGACACTCAAAGATAATATCAGGCAGGCAAGTCCTACAAAACCAGGGATTCCCCATCCTGGGCTTTGTAGCTCAAATAGTATACCTAAAAATCCAAACGTAGTAAGTAAAGATGCCACAACAGGATCAGTTAAAAACCGTACAATTTTTTCGGACCAATTTTCCGATGTTTCAATAAGCTCAGCTGTGCTATAACCAAGAGAATCCAATAATGCATCAATGGTCTCAACGCTTCCATCAGCAATACCATATTTTATTGCTTGATCTGTAGTCAATGAGATCAATTTCCCTTCTTTTTGCCCTTCAATATCATCAACAAGAACTGAATCACCATTGATCACTAAGTGGGTAAATGCTAATTCTTCATCTACCATTCCTCTTGCAATATCTTTATTACGTCCTCTTTTTTCTGCTGTTGAGGCCATTTCCTCTCTCATAAAACTAATAACTTTCTCACTACCCTTTTTACCAGACATATCTACGGCCGTTGCAGCGCCAATCAAGCCTCCACCTGCCATATAGACCTGTTCGCAAGATAGTGTTATCAATGCGCCTGCTGATATAGCACGACGGTTTACATATGCGACTGTCTTAATGTCCGCGCCAAGTATCGCATCTTTAATCTGTGTGGCAGCGTCTACCCTCCCACCAAATGTATTGATATCAAACACTACAACCTCAGCATCCATTGATTTCGCTTCTTGCAACATTCTATTAATAAAGGGCGGCAGACCAAGATCAATAGTCCCTTGAATTGGGATCCTATATACTGTATTTGAATACAATACTGAAAAAATGTAAAGAAAATGAATTAAGTACTTTGTCATAAATGAAAATTTGATTTTAATTGAAAAAAACTAACAAAATTTAGTTAGAACAAAGCCGTAATTTCACATAGAATGAAATTATCTCACTCTATGTCATATTATTCACTAATTGTCTTAAAAAAGTTTCTTTCAACTTTATCTGCAAGTACTAGATATAAAATATCTAATCAACTAGCTAGCATACTTTATAATTATATAAATATTCGTAAGAATCAGGCAAAAAATAACTTGAAGAAAGCTTTCCCCAATTGGCCTGATAGGAAAATACGTTTCACTCTTAAAAAGATGTATCAGTTTTTTTCTTTTAATTTTATTCAATTTATTTCCGTTCCAAAGTCATGGGAAAGATTAGAAATAGAAGTAATAGGTAGAGATATTTTAGATTCTAATTTAGAGAAAGGCCAGGGCGTGATTTTTATCACAGGTCACTTTGGTGCCTGGGAAATATTGGGTAAATGGCTGGGAGAGTATACCGAGTTATTTGCTGGTATTGCACTTCGCCAAAAGAATAGAGGAGCAAATCAATTTTTTCAAGAACAAAGGGAGTTGCCTGGTACTAAGCAGTTTTACAAGAGAGAAAATTCAATAGAAATAGCGTATGAGATATTATCAAGCAATGGAGTTTTGGGCCTAGTGAGCGATCAAGATGCAAGGGAAAAAGGTGTGTTTGTTAATTTTTTTGGGTCTTCTGCATCAACGCCTAAGGGGGCCGCATTATTTCACTTGAATACGGCCGCACCAATAATGATGGGGGCATGTATACAAAAAGGCTTTCAAAAATATGAAATCAGATTTTTTCAAGTTGATACATCCATTCAAAGTGTTGAGAGAATTACCCAAAGCTATACAAACCTACTTGAAAAGTGTATAAGGAAAAATCCTGAGCAATATTTCTGGTTCCACAAGCGCTGGAAGACGGAACCCTAAGTTCTTATGTTCGAAAGAATAAAAAGTAATAATGACTTAGCAGTTGATAAAGCTATTCGAGTGCTTAAGATAGGTGGCATTATCATATATCCAACAGATACCCTTTACGGCTTTGGTTGTGATGCGAATAATAATGATGCTATAAAGAAAATCAATTCAATCAAATCTAGGAAGGGGCCAATGAGTGTATTAGCTCCCAATATTAGAATGGCTCTTAGATGGATGAAAATAGGGAAACAAGAAAAATTACTTGTTAAAGAAAAGCTAGGTGGAGCAACAACTGTAATTGCGCCAGTAAAAGATGATATAGTATCTGGATTAATAATAGGACAAAATCAAACTTTGGGTATAAGAGTTCCTGATCATCATTTTTGTAATAAGCTTGCTAGTAAATATCTAAAACCTGTCATAACAACTAGTGTAAACCGATCTGGAGAAGATCCAGCGACAATTCCAGATAAAATTGCATCTCAATTTTCAAATGAAGTAGAACTCTTAGTGGATGATGGAATAATTAATCAAGGTGGCTCTACTATTTATTTATTAAGGGATAAAAATTGGAAAATATTAAGATCATAAGAGTATTATTTTTCTTAATCCTAATTAATCCATTATTTGGGGATTATCCTTTTAAGGTTGGAGAAAAACTTATTTACGATGCATCATTTGGGAGCGTTGATGCTGCTAATGGTGCTTTAAAAGTATTAAGTAAGGAACTTATAAATGATATCATGACTTATCATGTGCAATTCACAGCGAAGTCAAAAGGCTTAATGAATTATTTATTCCCAATAAACGATCAAATTGACATTTGGTTAAATGAATCTTCCTTATTACCAATAAAAATCTTATCTAACATTCAGGAAGGGCAATATCAGAAAAAAAGGGAAACTTTTTTATACCACAACTATGGATATGCTATTACAGATGGAGACACCGTAGAGATAGATGATTCCATCCATTCACCTTATTCATTATTTTATTTTTTTCGTAACCAAGAACTATTAAAAATGGGAGGGACGATCATAAAAACAATTCAAGGGAAAAAGATTAGCCCGCTTAAACTTAAAATTGAAGAAAATATTCATGGCACAGTTCCCGCTGGCCAATTCTCTTGTCTTAAGGTGACTCCCACAATGAGAGAAAAAAAGGAATTTAAAAATCAAGCAACCATGTCTATTTTATTTTCAGATGATGAAAATCGATATCCTATCAAAATAAGGATGAACCTTAAATATGGTTCACTTACTCTAAAACTGAAACAGATTATTAATTAAATAATCTAGAAATATCCTGGAAAATAATAGTAACCATCAACATCAGAATAAATGCCATACCTACCTGCTGAATTGCGATCCTCGTTTTAAACGTTAAAGGTCGCCTGATCAGGGCTTCAATCAAATGAAGGAAGATATGCCCTCCATCTAAGCCCGGGATCGGTAAGATATTTAACAAAGCCAAATTGACACTTAGTAAAGCCATAAAAGTAAGAAATGGTGTTAAGCCAGCTTCAGCAGTTTGACCCGCAAGCTGCGCTATCATAATAGGACCACCAAAATCTTTTACTGATGCTGCGCCAGTCCCTAACATTCGCAGGCTTTCAATAATCATTCCAAAGCTTGCAAAGGTTCTAGACCAACCAAATTTAACAGCATCAATAATTGTCATATTATTGTATATGATCTCTGGGGCAATTCCAATTGCCCCTAATGTGTCAGCTCCATTTTTCTTAGGTACAATGTGGTTTGCTGTAATGATATCAAAATCTAAAATTGAATTGTTTCTTTGAATTAGTAGTTTTATTTCTGTATTAGGCTGAGCATGTATAACACGAGTAAGATCGTCCCAGGTATTGATCTGTTCACCATCAATATTAATTATTCGATCACCCGGAAGAATTCCTGCTTTTTGGGCTGGTCTATCAAGCTGAAGTTCTCCAACTACCGGCTCATTTTTAATCTCAGGAGACCCTTGGTAAAATCCTATGGAACCAAAAATCACAAATGCTAGTATAGTATTCATTATTACTCCAGCACTCAAGATCCATATTTTCCCCCAGAGAGGTTGGGACATAAACTCGTATTTTTCATGTTTTAATTCAGTATCCATACTTTCGTCAAGGATACCCGCCATTTTCACGTACCCGCCTAATGGTAATAATGCAATAACATACTCTGTATTGGATCCGATTCGTCCTGATTTTTTTATTTCTTTCTTAAATATTGGTTGCCACTTCCATTTACCTTTAGACCGTTTATAAAAGAATAAATTAAATAATAAACCATTATCTATTGATCTAATGGTAAGAAATCTAGGGGGGATGCCTATTGAGAATCGCTCTACGCGAACCCCTACTGATCTAGCCGCTATAAAATGACCATATTCATGAATGGTGATTAATACACCAAGAATTATAATTGTTGCCCAGAGAGTTGTCATTATGTTTTAATCTACTATTAAATAAATTTCTATATCCACTATATCAGTAATTAGTTACGAATTCTTTTACCCAGTCATCTAATTCGGATAAATCAGTAAGAGATGGGTCCTCATTCCATGGATGTTTTTCAAGAACAGATTCATTTATTATTGGTATATCTGTGAACTTGATCTCTCCATCCAAAAAGCGATATACAGCATAATCATTAGATAAATTTAATGCGGCACCTGAAGTTCCAAATCTTTCTAAAACTTTAAATCCTAAAGCGATACAAGGGAATCTTTCAAAGTCTGGCTTTTCAAATGTTAAATCACCACAATTAACAAGGTCAAGCCTTTCCCATGTCGCTTCTATGTGCCTTGGATAGGTAAGTGCATATTGAATGGGAACCTTCATATCTGGTACTCCCATCTGTGCTTTTACTGACCCATCCTTCATTTCAACCATGGAATGGATAATAGATTGCGGGTGGACAACAATACTTATTTGATCAATTTCAATTTCAAATAGCCAATAAGCCTCTATGACCTCTAAGCCTTTGTTCATCATTGTTGCACTATCTATTGTTATTTTTTCCCCCATATTCCAGTTTGGATGATTTAATGCTTCTTCAATTTTTATATCACTGAATGATGATAATTCTTTTTTCCTAAAAGGACCACCACTGCCAGTTAAAATTATTTGTTGAACTTCTTTAAAGTCCTCTCCAACTAAGCACTGCCAAATTGCGGAATGCTCGCTATCAACAGGAAAAATTTTTGCCCCTGATTCTTTTTGGGCTTTTTTAATGATATTGCCCGCCATGACCAAGCTTTCTTTATTTGATAAAGCAACATCAACCCCAGCTTCAATAGCGCAAAGAGTGGGTTGCATTCCTTGACCTCCAACAATCGCATTAAGCATAACATTAACATCAGTTCTTTTAGCAAGCTCCAATAATCCAGCTCTACCAACTAATATTTCAATATTTAATGAACTGATGTCCTCTTTTATTGAATAATATGATTTTTCATCTACAATGCATACTGCTCGTGGTTGATATTGAGCAATCTGTTGTAGCAATAATGTCATATTCTTGTTTGCAGATAAATAAACAACCTCTAATTCATCTTTCAAATGAGAGACAACTTTTAATGCATTAACCCCAATAGAGCCAGTAGATCCTAAAATTGAAATTCGTTTTCGCATTAAAATATTTCTTTTTGTAAAAAAATTGTAGTTGAAACCCTATCATCATTCATACGCGATTCTATGCCTAAAATAAATATTGATAATGGCACTATTATATCCAGCCCTAAAAAGTTAATCTGCCCTTCAATTTTAGTTGGAATATTATCACCCATTAAATACGAGTTTTCTTTGAAAAAGTTAGACCCTGCACCAATTCTAAGCTTAGTTGACCTTAAAGATATCCATTTTCTAATATCAAAAGTAATTGAGGAAATTCTAAAATGTTCAAGCCCTTTTAAATCAACACGCTGAATACAAGTACTCCAATTTAAAGTATCATTATTTGTTCCAAAATAATACTGGATACCTGCTCCCAAAACTTGAGGAGCCTCTTCCTGAATGTAATAACCATATGCCTTAGTAGTGATAGATAGGTTTTTTGTTATTTTTAGTCCCATATCAACATTTGGATAAGACCAATAATCATTATTTTGTTGATTGAAGATTGTGCAATATCCTACTTGAAACATTAAACGATTTCCTCTTGACGGGTCAATAGCAGCAGAGCTACTCAACCAAAAGGATGATGAATATACAATGTTTTTTATGGGCGCTTCATCAAACCTAAATGTCACAGGCTCTGAAAAAGCAATTACAGCTAATAAACCTGATTTTAAAATTACTCTTAATAACAATAATTAAATTATTCCTCGTTCTGATGAATTAATAAAGTTTACAATCTGGTCTTTAACATCCGATGAATCCATTTCATCAATTATACGCTTAAGAGATTTTTTTCTATTAGATCCTGACCGAAAATATATTTTATAGATCTTTTTAATTCGTTTTCTGTCCTCTACAGAAAAACCTCGTCTTTTTAAGCCCAAACTATTTACGCTCTTAAATTTTAAGGGATCTTCAGCTGCTAATATAAAGGGGGGAACATCTTGGACGACCCTAAACCCTCCTCCTATAAACGCATGTGAACCAATTTTTGTGAATTGATGAATCAATACTCCGCCTCCAAGAATTACCCAGTCCTCTAATTCTACATGCCCGCCAAGTGTCGATAGATTAGACATAATAACATTATCCCCAAGTATACAATCGTGTGCAACATGAGTAGAGGCCATTAATAAACAGCCCGAGCCAATAGAAGTTTTGCCTAAGGCTTTTGTACCTCTGTTAATTGTCACATATTCTCTAATTACCGTTTTATCTCCTATATTAGTAATTGTTTCTTCACCTCCAAATTTTAAATCTTGAGGTATTTCACCTATGGAGCTACAATGAAAAATCTTACAATTTTTTCCAATGGTAGTATTTGAGCATATTGTTACATGATTACCAATGATGCAATTATCTCCAATAATTACATTAGGCTCTATGACAGTGTATGGCCCTATTTCTACACCAGAACCTAATTCAGCGCTTGAATCAATTAAAGCCGTGGGGTGGATCAAAGTAGCCCTCTTATTCTTCTGCGCGATCTACAAGATTTGCTGTGAATAGAGCATCCACAGCAAGTCTGTTATCTACAGAGCAGGTACCATGGAATTTACATAGGTTAAGTTTTTTCTTTACAAGCTCCACTTCTATTACTAATTGATCTCCGGGGACAATAGGCTTTTTAAACCTTGCACTTTCAACTGTTGTGAAAAACATATTTTTTGTTAGAGGATCTTCAACCTGATTCAACATCAAAAAAGAACCCGCCTGGCAAAGGACCTCAAGTGAAAGGACACCAGGCATAACTGGTTGTCCTGGGAAATGACCTTGGAAAAATGGTTCATTTATTGTCACATTTTTCAAGGCAGTAAGAGACTTCTCTGGTTCCTTTATTTCGATCTTATCAATCAATATAAAAGGATACCTATGTGGTAATATTTTTATTATATCACTTATATCAAAGCTGGTCTTTTCTAAAAATTCATTCATGATTATTCCCTGCCCATAATTCATTTAGCTCTTTTGAATATTGTTTTTTTAACTTTTTTACAAACTCCACATTACTTGCATGCCCTGCTCTTGCTGCGGTAACGTGTCCTTTAATTGGGACCCCTAGCAATGCTAAATCTCCAATTAAATCTAGAGTTTTATGTCTAACTGGTTCATTTTTAAACCTTAATACTTTTCCATTTAATATACCATTTGCTCCTTCAATTATATTGTGTTCAATACCAAATAAGTTTTTTAGTCTATCTATTTCAATTGAATCAATTTCTTTGTCAATGATTACCACTGCATTCTCTAGACCTCCACCCTTTATAAGACCACGTTCCTTTAGCATTTCTACTTCACTTAAGAAGCAAAACGTCCTAGCTGGTGCAACTTCAAAAGCAAAATCTTCTTCCATGTTATAAATAGCTTCGTACTGAGAACCAAGCGCAGGAAGATTATATTCAACCATAAATGTTATTCTAAACCTATCTGAGGGAATAACATGAATATCTATATCTCTGTATGGATTTGTATAATTGACTGCCCTAGTAATCTCAAGGACCTTTCGCTCATCATCCTGAACTTTAATGCCAGCTTTAATAAGGCATTCAACAAAATCTTTTGCACTTCCATCCATAACGGGCGGTTCTTTACCTGTGAGTTCAATTAAAATATTATCTAGCCGAAGACCACTAACTGCCGCAAGAGCATGTTCAACAGTATGTATCCTAACATCCTTTTCTTCTATTGTCGTCCCTCTTGAAATATCAACTACATGATCAATATCTGCCTTTATTTCAATAGAACCAGGGATATCTGACCTTACGAACCGAATACCAAAATTCTCTGGGGCTGGATGAAATATAATAGTTGTTTTAACACCTGTATGTAACCCAACACCTTGACACGATTGAGAATTTCTGATAGTTCTTTGTTTTCTTTCCATTTTCTAATTTAGTGTTTTGATTGATTTTTAATCAACACATCCAGCTTTTTTCTTAATCTTCCGATTTGATTAATGAGCGCCTGCTGTTTATTGTGATCTTTAATTTCTCTTGCTGGAAACCCAGCATATACTTTTCCACCTTTTAATGATTTTGTAATACCAGACTTTGATGCGACAATAGATCTATCGCCTACTTTAAGATGGGGCGCAACTCCAACTTGTCCTGCAAAAGTACAATAGTTACCAATTTCAGAACTACCAGCAACTGCAAACCCTGCTGTTAATAAACAACCTTTTCCAATCTTCACATTATGAGCAATATGTACCAAATTATCTATCTTCGTCATTTCACCAATAACTGTACTACCAATAGTTGCTCTATCAATGGCACAGTTTGAACCAATTTCTACATTATCTTCAATAATAACATTACCTTCCTGAGGAATTTTTTCATGAAGATCATTTTCTGTTACATAACCAAAACCATCACAGCCAATAGATGTATTACTATGTATAATAACATTATTGCCTATTATACAATTATCATAGATGGAAATATTGGAAGACAATAAACAACTTTGTCCTAAAGTTGTATTTTCTCCAATCACAGTATTTGCTCCAATTTTACAATTATCGCCAATAACAACTCCATCTTTAATTACAGAACCAGCTTCAATAGTAACTGCTTTACCTATCCTCACATTTTTTGTTATAACTGCTTTTGAATCAATATAAGGGTCTTTCGATTCTTTAATTGAAAAAAGTGTTAAAGTTTTAGCCATGGCTAATTGCGGATTCGAGACAATGATACCGTTTTTCCCATTAAGCCTAGAAGCTTCATCTACAAATATGGCATCTGCTTTCGTATCCTTTAAGTATTTTGAGTACAATGGATTTCCCAGGAATGTGATTGTCCCAGGACTTGCATTTTGAATCTCAGAAACACCTGAAATAGTTGCATCCGATTCCCCAACGACCTCGCCATTAACATGCCTGGCGACCTCACTTAAAGTGAGTTTCATTTTATTTTTCAGTGGTTAGATTACGCAATTCATGCAAAACATCATCGGTCATATCATATTGAGGCTTTACATATAATAAACCCATATTAGCATCAATGATGTAGTCAAACCCTTTATCAATTGCTACCTTTTTGACCGCCTCTCTAACCTTGCCAAGAATTTCATATTCCATTTGTGCTGATTTTTTCATTAATTCACCTTGCGGACCAACTTTTTCAGCTTGATAGACTTGAATCGCACGCTCCATCTGAATCATTTGTTGTTTAATACTTTCACCTTTATCTAGAGCCATTAGTCGCTTCACTTCGTAGTCTTTATTTAGGCTATCTAATTGTAACAACATACCTTCATATTCAACTTGTACTTTCTGATATTCCATCTGCAATTGAGATTCTGCTTCAGTGAATTCTTCATATTCAGTACGAATTCTTTCAGATTGAATGTAGCCAATTTTGAGTTCGGCTAACCCACTTGAAACCATCCCTAAAAAGATTGCAGTAAATAAAATATATCGAGAAGATTCTTTCACAGCTTGCTCCTTATTTTTAAAATTGTTGTCCGAATGTAAGAGTCGTTTTCCAACCAGGTTCTAGTTCTCCATAAGCATTGACCTTATCAAAGCCATAGCCAATGTCAAAACCTAACATACCTATCATAGGCATAAAAAAGCGAATGCCTGCACCTAATGATCTTTTTAAATCTAATGGTCCGCTCCTAGGTAAACTTAACCTTTCCATTAAATCTACAGAAGACCAAACATTCCCCATTTCTGCAAAAATGATTCCATAAACTACAGGATTTTCAGCGAAGGGTACTCGAAATTCTGTTCCAAATTTAATCATGGCGTTACCACCTATGGGATTACCGCTAAGTGTTACGGGCCCAACACGGTTATCATCATATCCTCTTAATGGATTGCCATAGGGGATTCCGTTACCACCCATTACAAAACGGTCATAAAAAGGGATATATGATAAAGTGCCATCTTTTGATGGTAAATCTTTAATTACCCCTATTTTCATGGAATTCATTAATACAAATTTCCAAAATGTTGGAGTAAACCATTCTAGGGTAAGAGTGTGCTTATGAAAATTTTCTTGACCGCCAAGAATCCATCCCGATAAGGTAGAGTTAAGTGAAAAATGTGAACCAATTGTTGGAAATTCTGGGTGGTCTCTGCTATCTCTCCGAATTGTCTGGACAAAGCTAATTCCATCAGTTTTGGTTTTACCCCCTGCATAGCTATCTAGGTCTGATTGGCTACCAGAATAGGACCTCCTTCTAACCATAAATCGCCAGGTCCCTCTAAAAAAATCATCCGGCCATTTGAATATGCGCCCCCATACAATACTTCCATAAGCACTTGTTGTTTCTAATGGCGAATAATACATTGCAGACCCACCGCCTCTCATATCAAAGCCAAGAGAAGCACCTAATAAATTTTTTGTATCATTGACCATTGGATCTGTAAAGCTGATTGAAGCTCTTCTACTTTTAGGCCTATTAACATTGTATCCTTGATACATATAAGTACTTTGACTGCCCGAATTAATTCCTTCATTATAGCTAAAACTAAAACTTTGCCCCTTGCCTCTAAAGTTTGGCAATGATAGCCCACCACCACCGGTAAGTCCATAATATTGAGAATAACCCATGTTTGCGCTTGCCTGCCCTGCTGGTTTTTCTTCAACGGTAAATTCTATATTAATTTTATCTTCTGATAAGGGTAAAATGTTCGGTGCTGCATTTGCAAAATAATTCAACATCATAACTTCACGATAACTTCGCGCAATTAAATCTTGATTGTACACATCTCCTGGAAAGACACGCAATTGACGCCTAATTACATTTTCCCTCGTCCTAGTATTCCCAGCGATAGAAATCTGATTTATGTAAACTTTATGATTTTCTGTAATTACAAAATGGATATCTAGAGAATCTTTTTCCACAGGTGTGATCTTCGGTTCTATTCTGCTATAAATATATCCTCTATCTAAATATAGTCCCTGTACCCTTGAAAAGACTGCTATATTAAAATCTTCATCACTGTAATATTCACCAATATCTAAAGCGAGGCTACGATCTAAAACCTCTTGTTCAAACAAGGTCATTCCTTCCCAAGAAAAATTACGATACTTGTATTGTGGCCCTTCATCAACCGTAAATACTATATTCATTTTTTTGCTATCACTCGAATACTGAATCGAATCACTAATAAAATGGAAGTCTCTGTAACCTTTGTTTCTGTAGAATGTTGAAATAAGCGCCATATCATCTTCAAATTTTTTCTTATCAAAGCTCGAACGCCAAAAAAAATACCAGCTCTGCTGCTTGGTCTCTTTCATCTGCCAACGCAGTCTAAAATCAGAAAAGGCTTCATTCCCTTCGAAGATAATTTTATCTATTTTGGTCTTTTTATTCTCTTGAATTGTAAAGATAATATCTCTGACCAACTCTTTGCCTTTACCACCAAATAAAATTGTTTCTCCTTTTGGTGCAGATAGCTGAGATGAAATATTTGCATTAAGGTAACCTTTCTCGATGTAGAGGTTTCGTATTAATTCTTTAGTCTCTCTGATTGTGTTAGGCTTAATTCTTTGACCTTTAGATAAGGTGATTTCATCATCAAACTTTCTATCTTTTATTTTTTTATTACCCTTAAATATGATTTGACCTAAAATATAATTTTCTTTGACATTGATTGATAATGATAATCCCTCATCTGATTCTTCATCATATTTTATTTGAACATCTTGAAAAAGACCTAATTGCCAAAGCCTTTTTATTGCTCTTGGAAAATCTGCTGGAGTAATTGTTTGGCCTTCTCTTAGGCCTGCGGTAAATAAAATGGTGTTTTCTGAGGTAGCTACATTACCCAATACAGAAACTTTTGCAAGTTTGATAACTTCATCTTGAGTTTGAGGATATAAAAAACATAAGAGTAACAATACTATTGATATATATTTCATATCGTATTCGCTACCTGCTCACTAACTTTTCCAAATCGACGCTCCCTTGATTGAAAGTCAAATATTGCATCCATCAATTCTTCTTCTCTAAATGCTGGCCAATATGTTTCTGTCATGAAGATTTCTGTGTAAGCAATCTGCCAAAGCAAAAAATTGCTTAATCGACATTCACCACTTGTTCTAATTAACAGATCAGGGTCAGGAATATCTTTAGTATATAATAAATCAGAAAAAATTTGTTCTGTGATTTCATCCGAGTTTATTTCTCCTTGTCCTACTTTTATTACCATTGTTTTTATGGCATCAATAATTTCTTGACGACTTCCATAATTCAAAGCCAGACAAAGGTTCAGGCCATCATTGTTTTTCGTAATATCAACTCCATCGCTTAGCCCTTTAGTTGTACTGCTTGGTAAAGTATTTAAATCTCCAATAATAGTGAACCTTACATTATTCTTATTCAATGCTTCAATTTCATGATTAATTGTTTTGTGCAGAAGTGTCATAAGAGCACTAACTTCTGCCCGTGGTCTTTTCCAATTTTCTGTTGAAAAAGTATAAAGTGTTAAATATTTGACTCCGATTTCACCACATATTCGTGTTATTTCTCTTACCGAATTTATTCCTTCTTTATGCCCTGCAATACGAGGAAGTGAACGAGAACGAGCCCAACGACCATTTCCATCCATAATAATGGCTATGTGCTCAGGGATATGGCCAGAAAGAATCTTCTCTTTTTTAGATTGTTGCATAATGTTGATGGAAAAAGCGGGCGAAATTACCTCGTGCTTACTAGGTATACAACCGCGATAGATATTGATCTATATTTTTGATTAGTAGTATACCTAAAACAACCCAGTAAAGTTCCATTTCATTTTCTATTCTAATAACGATACTATTTGTTTTGAAATACTAACATATATCTTACCAATATCATTTAAAGACTCATGTGTCGTAAGTGGTGTCCCCGAATCAGTAGAAGACATTATGCTTTCAGATATCGGAACCTTTCCAAGGAGTGGCACCCCAAGTCGTTCGCTTTCTTTTTCACCACCACCAGTTTTAAATAAGTCTAAGCTGATACTAAAACTTCCATTATTATCGGTTTCAACTTTCTGACCGTTAATTTCAAGATTTGTATTATCTGGATTCGTATTCCCGCTTAAAATCAACCCAGACATATTTTCAATTACTCCTAGAACAGGAGTATTAACTTTTCTAAACATATCCGCCCCTTTTCGTACATCTGCTAATG
Source organism: uncultured Fidelibacterota bacterium (assembly GCA_902562835.1). GTDB lineage: Bacteria > Fidelibacterota > Marinisomatia > Marinisomatales > UBA1611 > CACEUX01. The sequence continues at coordinate 20,644 of CACEUX010000017.1, read as the reverse complement.
CTATATCCTGAGGCGTGGTAACAATAATGGCACCGGTCATCCGCAATTTTTGAGTCAATGTTAACTGGATGTCACCAGTGCCAGGAGGCAAATCTAAGACTAATATGTCAAGCTCTCCCCAATCTACATCACGAAAGAACTGTTCAGTCATTCTAGAGACTAGAGGACCTCGCCAGATCACTGGCGTATCATTTCCGCTTATAAATCCAAAACTCATTATTTTCATGCCAAATTTTTCAAGAGGAATTAACTTATTTTCTTGTGTCATTTGAGGCTGTTCGTTTATACCTAAAGTTATAGGCAACGAGGGACCATAAATATCTAGATCAAGAAGGCCGACCTTCTTGCCCTCTCTAGCTAATGCACATGCAATATTTGCCGCAACAGTTGATTTCCCAACTCCACCTTTCCCACTTGCTATAGCTATAATATGGTCTACATTATTTACTACATTAGGAGCATTTGCGGGAGGGGTGCTAGGGTTTGAGGCTGCTTGACTTGACACATCAATTTTTACTGAACTAAAATGAGAATCGAGTTCTTTCTTTACATCACTAATGACTGCCTGTTTCTTTTCCTCGTTTTGAGATGAAATATTGATTTTTAGATTAACATGATTATCTTCTATTACAATATCCTTTACCATCCCAAATGAAACAATATCTCTATTAAATCCAGGATAATTAATAGACTTTAGTTTTTCTAATACTTGTTCTTTATTCATTTAATGATGCACAAAAAAGCGGCAGTCCCAAGACAGCCGCTTTTTTAGATTTAACTTCTCAAGAATTGATTAACCTGAGTAATCCCGACCGAACCATTCGTAATTGATCTTAATGTATTTATTCCATTCTTCAGGGACTTCGCTTTCCTCAAAGATTGCTTCTACTGGACATTCTGGTTCACAAGCTCCACAATCAATACATTCTTCAGGATCAATGTAAAGAGAATCGTTTTCTTCAGGTACAAAACCATCTGCTTTTGCTTCAGCGCCAGCCCCCGTCTTATCATGAGGTCCATGGATACAATCAACTGGACAAACTTCCACGCAGGCTGTATCACACGTTCCGACACAAGGCTCGGCAATTATATAAGTCATTTTAGTACTCCTTTAAGATAAAGATTGAATTCTTTGTTGTATGTACTATCCAATTTAAAAGTAAAGTTTGAATGTAAAAAAATGTTTTGATAGTAATTTCTTTCTTTAAATATAAATGATGCTAAACAAGGAAATTAAAAATCTTAGAGTGCTTTGGTTGGCACATACCATTTCACAGGCAGGTGATGCTATTTATCAACTAGCGCTCATTTGGCTGGTTCTGGATATGACTCAGTCCACTAGTATAACGGGGATAATAGCAATGAGTGCATATTTACCAGCTTTAATATTCGGTTTATACGCAGGAGTATTCTCGGACAGAGGGAATCGGTTTAAATTGATGCTTTTTTCTAATGCAGCTCAAGCATTAACAGTAATGCTAATACCATTGGCTTTATGGAATGGTATAGAAAATGCCTGGTTTATCTGCGGACTGGCATTCCTCCGGAGCTGCTTTTATACATTGTTTCAACCTGCATTGCAGTCTTTTATACCAATGCTATTTGCAAAAGAACATATAGTAAAAGTCAATTCTATACTGATTACCTCAGGGCAAGTCGCCTGGATGATTGGGCCTTTTTTTGCGGGAGTACTATTATCTATATTCTCATTAATAAATTTATTTGTAGTAGATGCACTATCTTTTTTATTCGCAATTATCCTGTTATTATTTGTTAACCAACCACAAAAACCTTATGAAGATAAATTAAATAGTCATTGGGAAGATCTTAAGCATGGCCTATCCTATCTACTTTCCCATAAATCTATTTTGATGATGATGATTGTCACATTTATCAATAACCTATTCATCATGGGACCTGCAATTGTAGGGATTCCTATTCTTATTAAATTAAGCCTTAGGGGCTCTGCTACAGATTTCGCATTCGTGGAAGGCTTTATGGCTCTTGGCGCATTATTTGGTTCATTTCTTGTTACAAAACTAAATAAAAAGTTTAATAATGGTATCATTTGGGGAGCAGGGTTAATTATTGATGGAATAACTTTTTCATTTTTTTTCTGGGCTGATTCCATACCAATGTCAATGGTAATGATTTTCATTCATGGGATTGGAATTCCAATGATTATGGTAAGTAGAACTTCAATTATCCAATTGTATTCACCCAACAAATACCATGGACGCTTATTTTCAGTGGCGCATATAGGCGTTGTTGGCACAACAGCATTATCATCCGCACTGATTGGCATTATTAGCGACTACATTAATATAAAAACGATCTTTTTATTCATCGGTATTGGTGCTTCTTTATGCGGTTTTTTAGGTCTTTCTATTAAAAGCATAAGGAAGCTTTAGAATCATTTGCTATGAATTACATTATTATTGATCAAGGCACATCTTCCACTAAAGGATTTTTATTTAATTCTAATGGCCAAATTCTACACAGAAAAAGAATAAAGTGTGTTTTAAACAAGCCAGAAAAATTCCATGCTGAAAGTGACCCCGAGATTATTTTGAGAGATATAAAAGAACTTTTTCATAAAATGGTTAATCTATCAGGGGACTCTAAAATCGAACATACTGGAATATCAATCCAGAGATCCACCTTTTTATTTTGGGAAAAATCAACATGCCGGCCTGTCACTCCTGCCATTAGCTGGCAAGATTGCCGTGCGAGTGATATATCTGAAAATTTACAATTATATAAAAAGAAACTTTGGTCTATTACGGGGACACCTTTAAACGCTCACTATGGTGGTCCAAAATTTTTACATATGTTAAAAAAGCATCCAAGTCTTGAGATTAAAATAAAAAGGGGTGAGTTATATTTCGGCTCATTGAGTTCTTTCCTTACGCATGCGATTACTGGAACAGCAGCCATTGATGATTCTATAGCATGCCGTTCACTTTTTTATAATATTCATAGAGGAACTTGGTCAAGATTTGCATTAGAACTATTTCAAGTCCCAGAAAATTGTTTACCGCCGATTGTACCAGTTAAACATAATTACGGAAAAATGTTTGATACAAGCATTTCATTATCTATAGTCATAGGTGATCAGCAAGCAGCACTAATAGGTCATAAAGGAATACAGAGGACATCGATTGCCACAAATTTCGGAACATCAGGTAGCATTCAGTATAATGTTGGGGAGAAATTAATAAAAATCCCCGGATTAATTTCTAGTGTACTACACTCTGATAGAAACAAAAAAGTATTTATGATAGAAGGCACCATAAATGGATGCAATTCTCTTTTTTATCATTTAGAAGAGCGCTTAGCAATACCACACAAAGATATGCAATGGAATGAAAGGGCTAAGTTTGTAAAAACAGAAGGGGTATTTATACCAGGATTTAATGGTCTTGCAGCGCCATATTGGAAAGATGGTTTTGATGATTTACAAATTAATCTTGAAAATGACCCTAATGAAATAGTTAGAGCAGCAATGGAATCAATAGGTTTTTTAACGAATGATATCCTTAATTGTATTGCATCTGAAGGAATTAAGTTACCTAAAACTTTGACAGCGAGTGGGGGAGGAGCAAAGTCTACTCTTTTACAATTTATTGCAGATGTTACAGGGATAATTATTAATTGTTCTTTGGTTAAAGATAAAACAGCAATTGGTGTATATCGTCTTTTAAGTGGTGATGGCTTAATTGATATATCAGAAGAATCAAATCAGAAAGTATATTATCCAGAAAGCATAATTGGTTTAAATATCAAAAAAGACATCTGGAGGAAGAATACTAAAAAGTTTCTAGGGTCTGAATTATTCTGAAATATATAATTTCCTATTTTGAAGTTCTGTCATATTCTTCACTTCTTTTATCTCTTTTACAGCACCTTTAATCTCACTATTTAAGTTTTTAAGAATTTTATCATTCACTGCCATAGAGTTGCTTAGTTGAATGAAATCCTCATTTGCAACAATTACTTTCTCTTTTGCTGTTTTTGCATCATCAATTAAAACATCCAGCTGCGTCTCAATTTGATCAACTTTTGTTTGTAAAGAATCAGATTTCTCATCACTTGACAAGATTCTTTTGTTCATTAGGAATAGGCCTATTAAAACTAATAAAATGTTAACAGTTAGTAAGATAGTGGTGCTCGAAAGGGATTCATTTTTCATAATTCAATAAATAAGAGTGTTTGGTTTTATGGTAGTTTGAAATTGAATAAGTCTCATTATTTCTCAAATAAAATAATCAGTACATACTCATAATACCAAGGATAATTAAAATAAAATATGGGACTAAATCTGCTGCCCCTAAATAGTCTTTAGAAATACGCTGGCCTGCAAATAAAAAAGTAAGAGTTAATGCTAATACGACGAACCCATAAAAGATCCATAATGTTGTTCTATAGGCAAAGGCAAAATATATACCATATATGAGCATTAGTCCGCCGATTAATTCTAAAATAGTTAAAATGGACAATAATAATGTAGTAAAGTTCTTAAAAATAGTATTGGCAAAATGGGCTTTGAAAAATTCAAGATTGCCTTTACGATCTAAAATTTTATCTAATCCTGATTGCATAAAAGCAATTGATATAAATATAGCTATTAAAATTTGGCAAAGCACCAAGGGGTCTTTAAATGGGATTCCTAGCAATTCTATTCTATCACCATAACGCTCAGCTACTGAAGGGCCTTGTCCATAAATAATTGTTTGTATAAACAATATTACAAAAGTCACTGGATTTGATTTTTTCATAAAACACCTCATGCTTTTTTTAAATCTTCTATTTTTTCACGCACTAGATCACTTATCTCTTCAACCTGAAGATGCTCATATTCTTCTTGGGTTATTGGAAGTCCAAAACGGGTTGTTAAAATCCCTGGTTTTAACCTCCAATCATTCTTGCTTTTAGCCTCTAATCCTCCAATTAATGCTATCGGAACAATTGTAATGCCAGTATTTTTTGCTAAATGAAACGGACCTTTTTTGAAAGGGCTTAATTCTCCGGTTAAGGTACGAGTTCCTTCTGGTGCGATAATAAATGAGACTCCTTTATTAATTGCTTCCTCAACATATTGTAAACTTTTCAGAGCGGATTTTAAATGTGTCCGGATTATGGGCACACCACCATATAAAGTTATAAGTTGACCGAAAATTGGGTATTGAAATATTTCTTTAGCACCAACTGCTGTTATATAGTGCCCAATGTACGCCCCAATCATAAACTGATCGAACATTGATACATGATTAAAAAGATATAAGTATGGCTGTCCATTAATTGGCGGTGGATCATTTTCTTTTTTAAGCCATTGACCAGCAAAAAAACACCACATCCAGCATATAGGGCGGACTATTATATAAAATTTATCACGAGGTATGATAAGAATTGGAATAAAAAGAAAGATTAACGATGGAATGAAAATTAAGTACCAAATGGGCCATGCAAATAGTGAGAAAATCGTTTTATACATGAAGCTCTGTCTCATTAATCAAAGAGAAAATCTTATGATTAGCTTTTGGGAATGTAAATGATCCTATCTCATTAAGAGTAATCCATGTTCTTCTATTTGAGTGATTAATAGTCTGACCATTTTCAATACAATGAAAACAGTGAAAAGAAATAGAAAAATGGGAATAAGAGTGTTTTACAGACCCTACCTTTTTTTTGATTATCGGGACAATATTACATTCTTCTTTAATCTCGCGACTTAGCGCATCTTCTAAAGATTCTCCATTTTCTACTTTACCACCTGGGAATTCCCATAGACCACCAAGCATAGCATTTTCATCTCTTTGTTGTATGAAAAATTTATCATCCCTCCAGATTATACCGGCAACTACTGTATAATGTGGCTTCACCTTTTTTTTCTTTTTATGAGGATATAATGCTGGTTCCTTGTATTTATATGCTTTACAAAGATTAGATAGTGGGCATATTTCACATGCAGGATTGATTGGGATACAAATTAATGCACCTAGTTCCATTAATCCTTGATTAAAATTACCCGGGTCTATTGTTGGAATTAGTTTTTGAACATTCCTTTTCAATCTCTTTTGATTTTTAGTTGTTAGATTTTTAATACCTAGAATTCGAGCCATAACTCTTGTGACATTTCCATCAATGGCCGGAATACATTTTTGGTATGCAATAGATAAAACAGCCCCAGCTGTATATTCCCCTACTCCAGGCAAGTTTAAAAATTCATCGAAATTATTTGGAATTTCACCTTCGTACTTTTCCTCTACGATTTTCAAGGCTTTGTGAAAATTTCGACAACGGCCATAATAACCAAGTCCTTCCCAAAGTTTTAATAATTTGTCAAGGCTAGCATCTGCTGCAGATTTTAAGGTTGGGTACTCTTTTACCCATCGGTTATAAAAAGGGATAACTGTCTTAACTTGTGTCTGTTGTAACATCACCTCTGAAACCCAAATCTTATACGGGTCTTTAGTTTCTCGAAATGGGAGTGTCCTTTTATTATTATTGTACCAATGGAGTAATGGATTTTTAATTTTTATTTGCATTATACAATTATTAATTATTTAAAATCATCTTCAACAATATCCAATGTAAAGATTGAATATGCTGGATAGTAGTCTGCCTTTCTAATGGGTCAACTAACTGCTCAATCCTATCACCTATTTTTTCATATTGCTTTTCAAGATCATTTTGCAACCTATTGCCTGTTTTCGTTAACGTTACGTTTATAACTCTTTTGTCATTATGAGATACCTCCCTCTTAACCCACCCGTTTTTTTCTAATCTTGTTATTAAGCGAGTTAAAGTACTGTTATCAATTCCAATCTTTTTTGCCAATGGAGTCATTTCAATTCCAGCTGATGGTATAATAGATAAAGCGATTAATTGTTGGAAGGAAGCGTCCCCTATCTTAATATTTTTTCTGAAAAGACTATTTAAGTCGATTAAGAATAAGCTAAGTATTTCCCCATAATTCATATTTGTATATTACAAATTATCTAGACTATAATCACTCATTCATAGGGAGACTTCTTAACTTTTCTGCGTGCTTAATTAAAATCTCTTCAGCTTGAGTAATTCTTCTATTATCTCCTAAGTGACCTATAATACTCCAATGATCCATTTCTAATATTTTAGTCCAGTACCATTGACCAGGTATAAGTAATTCTGTCTCTTCGTACTGAACAATGGGGTCGGGCCCATTAATTCCTGTACTTGGCCCGTACATTGAAACTGAATTAACTATCCCATCATTTTCAAACCATGAAGAATCTGTTTGTTCTCCATCGCTCCAATAGCCAGCTCTAGAGCCAATTATTTTTGATCGTGTCTTTATTAATATTGATGTTTCATCAACCGGGTGATGGAAAAAGGACCCTTCCTTTTTATTTGTTGTTGATGTAACAAAAGAAAAATAAAACACTTCTGGTGAGGCTTGTAAAAAAGCATTTAATTCTTTTGACCCATCTAAGCCTAATTCCCAAGAACTAATATTCTTTGTCCCCCATGCCTTATGTGTTCGCATACGATTCATATAATTTAACCAACCTTCATTATTTTTTCTAAGGAAGCCCCACTGACCTAAGTCAAAATCATAGAAATCTGTACCAACAACCCCGGCTAAACCGACAAAATATTGAATAAATGGAACAGTTTTAGTAACTATTTCTGCTAGGGTTGTCCCATTGTGAGGTGTGGAGATACTAGTTATACTTTTTATCATATTGTTTTGTTGGCCTCCTAAAAGGATAGATTTTTCTTTAAAGTCAGAACTTTCGTCATAAAATATCACATTGGTCAATAAAAATTGAAGCATTCTAGCTGTTTGCCCACCCATACTGTGGGCTATAATATGAATTGGATGATCCTGGTCCCAATTTTTGTATAACCCATCATATGATTTACCTGGTGGCCTTTGGATTAGATTATATTTTTCTGAATGAGCTTTTCCATAATCTACTTGCCCGCCTTTTAATTGGTAATAAGCCTCAATTGCTCTTTCCCAATTAGACGATACAGGGCCTAAAGACAATTCAAATACAAGGTGCCCTTGGCTTTCTAATGATTTAATAAAATCTTTTTTTCCCCCCCAATAATTATAATCTCCCATTTCATCACTTCCCCAACCCATAAATCCATGAATCAATACAATTGGATAATTATTTTGGGCACTCAATAATCCAAAAATAAAAAGAACCCTAAAAATCATATATCTGTTCCAATTTCTAATCCTTGAACAAAAGCCGTTGTACCATGCATGAAGAAGCCATAATGGATAAAAATGTTTTCACTTTTATAACCAAATCCCATTCCAGAAGCACCTAATAAAGAACTCATAAGGTCCTTATTGGTATTATGGCTTACCTTTCTGGTAGAAGACCCTACTCTTATATTTATATTCTTATTTATTTTAAAATCACTTCCAATAAATAAATCCAGCTTTTTAGCTTGGCTGTATGAAATTAAATCAGAATATAGAGTGAGTGGTAGATGGGTAAGTTTTTTAGATATGCTGAAAGTCGCTTGTGGTAAAAAATCAACTTTAGCACCTTCAAATTGTTTGCCAAAATTATGCGCAGAAACACCCAAGACAGTTCCATATTGGCTAAGTTTTATATGTAAGCCTAAGGCAAAAGTTATAAGTCTAACTTTATGAGAATTATAGTTGGAGGAATAAAGGCTCGAACTAACTCCATAATATATCGGCGCTAAAAGTATTTTTCTTCTATAAGATGTTCTTAACCATGTATCAGAAGAACCATATATCCCCGTTAATTGCGCATCTTCATCATATCCCTGGAAAGTTCCATAACTAATATTATGAAGAGAAATTGAACCTCCACCATTTTTAAAATCAAATTGTAAACCCGCACTTTGGGCACTAATTGACGCTGGGTACTTAATTAAAGACGCAGAAAATGATCTTTTAAATACCGATGATGGGTTGTTTTTTACAGATACCGGGGATGAGTATAAATATCCGGCACCGGCCATACTTAAATGAATTGAAGAGGTAAAAACATCCAATGCTGGATATCCAGTTTTTGCCACTAGAGGGCACAACAAAAAGAGAGTTATAATTTTATATCTTAGGCGATTGAGCATATTATCAAATAAGACTTAATGGGTCTATATTTATATTGATACGATTTTGACCTAGTTTAAATCTTTTATTTATATCTGCGAAATTGAGATTGAGGAATTGATGTAATTTTTTACCATTAGGGTCTAAGGTTTTAATAGATTTGAAAACTATATGAAAACGAAATTGATTTCTTAGCTTTTCAAGATAACATGGTGAAGGCCCTAGAATTTCAAGCCCTTTATATTTCCATTTAATCTCATTATGTATTTTGCTCGACAAGCGGGATACTTTACCCTTATCAGGCCCTAGAATTTCAATTTTTGATAACCAGCTGAATGGAGGATAGTTTAATTCCTCTCTTTCCTTTAAAGCGATTTTATAATACTTCGTCATATTGAGACTTGCCGCTTGTTTAATTACGGAGTTATTTGGAGAAAATGTTTGAATGACTACCTCCCCTTGTTTTTGTCTTCTACCTGCGCGACCAGAGGCTTGATATATGAGCTGAAAAGTTCTTTCACCAACTCTAAAGTCTGGTAAATGCAAACCTAAATCAGCATTGATAATACCAACTAAAGTAGCATTAGGGAAATCTAAACCCTTGGCTATCATCTGGGTCCCCAATAGGATATCAATTTCACCATTATTAAATAATTTTAAAATTGATGTCATATGATTGCCCCTTAAAGATGTATCTATATCCAACCTTGCAATAGATGCGTTTGGGAATGTCTCTTGCATTATTGATTCTACTTTTTGCGTACCAGTGCCAAAATATAACAGATTCGAATTTTTACATTCATGACATTTTTTCCCTTCTTTAGATTCGGTGAAACCACAAAAATGGCATAACAAGTTATTGGTTTTTAAATGATAGCTAATTGTAACGTTACAATGTGGACAATTTCTAATAGAACCACAATCACCACATCGGATTACAGGTGAAAACCCACGTCGATTTTGTAATAAAAGCACTTGTTCTTTATTAATTAGCCTTTCTTCTATTTTATCTTGCAAGAGGCCTGAGATTACTTGGTCATGTTTGCCAGACTCCTCTTGGTATTCAATCATGTCTACTATATGGACAGTTGGGTATTCTGCTCCACCATAACGCCTTGGCAGATGTAAATACTTTATTTTTTTTGTAATATGATTATGATAGCTCTCTAAGCTGGGAGTAGCACTAGATAGAATAGCAACAGAATTTTCATATTTTGCACGAATTAGAGCAACATCTCTCGCATGATATCTAGGGGCAGGTGAATCTTGGCGAAATGAAGCTTCTTGTTCTTCATCTACTACAACCAAACCCAGATTTTTCAAGGGAGCAAATATTGCACTTCTCGCCCCAATAACAACTTTGAATTTCCCCTTGCATATTTGGGTCCATGTCCATGATCTCTGGCTCTTAGATAACTTAGAATGCCACAATGCAATTGCATCTCCAAAAACAGACTTGAAACGACCTGCAATTTGAGGAGTAAGAGATATTTCTGGGAGTAGAATGATTGCCGTACGTTTTTTAGAAAGGCAATAGTGGACTGCCGAAATATATATTTCAGTTTTACCACTGCCAGTTACCCCATGTAGAAGAAAAGGAGAAAATTTTTGTTTTTTTAAGGCTACCATAATTTTCTTATCAACACCATCCTGGTCTTGATTAAAAACAACCTTTTTATGTAAGGGCTCAAAAGAGAACCCTGATACATCAGGCAACGAAACTTGCTTAAGCAGTGTGACCAGTTTGCGTTTTTCTAAGGACCTACATATTTGGATTGGGCTTGAAGCATGCTCTTTCAGCGAGGACACCTTTATTGGATGATTCGAATTCCAAATTATATTATATACCTTAAATTGCTTGGGGTATTTTTTTTTGATGGAAATAATTAATGAATCTTCAACAACTGGCACAGGCTGCACATACCAACGCATCGGAGGCTTGTATCTGGTAGATAATTGTTTTGGCAACACTGTTTTTGCAACCTGACCTAATGGCGTCATATAATATCTACTCATCCAGCAAATTAATTTCCAAAGTTCTGGCGTAACAACAGGGACATCGTCAACAAGAGAATTAATTGCCTTAGTTTTCCCAAGATACGAAGTCTTGCTCGTGATTTTAATAATTATACCTTGGCAATTTCTTTTGCCAAGAGGGGCAAGAACCCTAGAACCAAGCTGGATTCCTTTTTTTAGCCCTTTTGGAATCACATAGGTAAAGGTTTGAAAGTTTGATATAGGGAAAGCAACTTCAGCAAACATGGTAAAAGAGTTTATATTGCAAGTAAAAGGGTGGCAATAAAAAACCCTGCGCCTTTATAAAAAACTATAAAGAACAGCAGGGTATACATTGCTTATAAATCAGTTATGATTTAATTACATATATTTTTATATCTCCTGTCAATTCTGGAGCAACACGTACAGGAACATGATAAATACCCAGAGCTTTGATTGGCTCATCAAGAAGTATGGTATTACGATCAACAATGACGCCCTTTTGTTCAAGAGACTTATGTATATCCAATGCGGTAACAGATCCAAACATTTTATCCTCATCACCAACTTGAGCTTCAATAGTGATTTCAGTTTTTGATAATTGCTTTAAAATTGCTTCATTAGAAGCTTCTTGGCGTTTTTGACGGTTTTTATTAACCATCTTTCTTTCTTCTGCGATTGCCATGTTTCGCTTTGATGCTCGTAAAGCTATACCTTCTGGAATAAGTTTGTTTCTAGCAAAACCTGGCTTTACGGCAACGACATCCCCTGATTCTCCTAATCCATCATAATCTTTTAATAATATAATATCCATTGTCTATTCTATTCCTTTTTCTACATAAGGCATTAATGCTATCGACCTTGACCTTTTTATAGCACTTACTAATTTTCTATGCATTTTTGCGCTTGTACCAGTGACGCGCCTTGGCATAATCTTACCTTGATCATTGACGAATCGACGAAGTAGTTTTACATCTTTATAATCAATTTCATTGATACCATTTTCTTTAAAATAACAAAATTTATTACGATTTTGGAATGCCATTAACTTGCCTCCTCTGTCTCTGTTTGCTGATCTGTTCTTTCATCTTCTGAGTTTTTAACTTCTGATTCTATATTATCACCAGATTCTGACTCTGACTCGGGATTACTATCCTCAACTTTTTCTAAATCTTTTGACTCTGTATTTTCGTCGATGGGTACTGGTTTTTCTTCCTCCACATATACTTCTGGCTCCTCTTTTAGTGCAACTGTCATATGGCGAAGAACTGAATTATTTAATCTCATCCAAACATCAAAATCAGGCATTTTATCTACATCTCCACCTTTGAATTGTAATATGATGTATGAACCATATTTTTGCCTATCTATGGCATAAGCCAATCGCTTTTTACCCCATAGTCTGTGATTAATTATTTTTGCATTTGTCTTGTTAAGCTCATTACCAATATCAGCCATTGCTTTTTCCAAAACTTTATTTTCCAAATTGGAATCAACGATATAAAGTGTTTCATAAAACCGCATAATTTCTCCTTATTAACTGCACCATCACTTCAACAATGGTGCTATCACCAATGACACTACAGACATCAGTTTGATTAAAATATTCAATGATGGACCAGAAGTATCCTTAAATGGGTCTCCAACTGTATCTCCAACAACTGAAGCTTTATGGGCTTCCGATCCTTTGTTTAAAGTTTCATCTCCAACGCTTATACCTTCTTCTATCATTTTTTTTGCGTTATCCCAAGCTCCTCCAGCATTTGATTGAAAAATAGCCATTAATACTCCAGAAACCGTGACGCCTGCTAACAGCCCACCAAGAGTTTCAGCCCCAAAAAGTGTTCCAACAACCACGGGAGTAATCACAGCTAAAAGTCCGGGCGCTATCATTTCTTTAATTGCAGACTCTGTTGAAATAGCAACACAACGGCCATGCTCAGCTTTACTTAATGCATCCTCATAAATACTTCGATCACTTTCTGTCCAGTCACTTTCTTTTTTTAGATTCATTAACTCAAGCGCCTTTTTAAGTTCTGGAATCTCTCTGAATTGACGCCTAACTTCTTCAATCATCGCCATAGCGGCTCTACCTACAGCACCCATTGCCATCGAGGAGAACAAAAAGGGCAACATACCTCCAACAAATAAACCGGCCATAACCCAGGGATCTGCAATATCAATTTTTTCAATATCACTTTGAACCATAAAAGCAGCAAATAAAGCAAGAGCGGTTAATGCTGCAGAGCCAATAGCAAACCCTTTACCTATAGCCGCAGTTGTATTACCAACTGCATCAAGTTTATCTGTACGCTCACGAACTTCTTCTGGTAATTCAGCCATTTCAGCTATGCCACCAGCATTATCTGATATAGGGCCGTAAGCATCTACCGCTAATTGTATTCCGGTGTTTGCCAACATACCTAATGCAGCCATAGCAATCCCATAAAGCCCCGCAAAGTGAAACGCTCCAATGATACTAGAGGCAATGATTAAAATTGGGACCGCGGTAGATTGCATACCTACCCCCAAGCCCGCGATTATGTTAGTTGCTGGTCCAGTAATAGATTGTTGAGCAATAGCTTTTACGGGTGATGTGCCTGTCCCTGTATAATGTTCAGTAATGAGGCCAATTCCAAGGCCAGCTAGCAAACCAATAACCGTGGCATAAAAGACACCCATCCTGGTAAAAGGCTCTCCTCCTTGAGTAAATTCGGATGGAAGAAATTCTTGAATTAACATATAAATTACAGCAATCATAATAAATGCACTACCAAACTCCCCTCTGTTAAGGGATGTTTGCGGATCTCCGCCCTCTTTAACCGAAACCATAAAGGTACCTATAATGGATACAACAATACCTGAAGCAGCAATCAATAAAGGTAATAAAATGAAATTAATATCAAACCCCCCTAAAGCAAGTATGCTCGAACCAAGTACCATTGATCCTATTATTGAACCAACATAGGATTCAAATAGGTCGGCTCCCATACCAGCAACATCTCCAACATTATCTCCGACATTATCAGCTATTGTTGCTGGATTAAGAGGGTGGTCCTCAGGGATTCCTGCCTCCACTTTACCAACTAAATCTGCACCAACATCTGCTGCCTTTGTGTAAATCCCACCACCAACACGAGCAAATAGAGCGATGGACGATGCCCCAAGAGAAAATCCAGATAATATGTTTAATACAGTAGTTATATTTGCGGAATCTATGTTGTAGATACTAGAGTAAAATAGAAAAAGACTCCCTAATCCTAACACCCCTAGACCAACAACACTTAACCCCATAACAGAGCCACCACTAAAAGCAACATTTAGAGCTTTTGCCAATCCTTCTCGTGCAGCATTTGTAGTGCGGTTATTTGCCTTGGTCGCCACCTTCATTCCGAGATAACCCGCAAGACCTGAAGCAACTGCCCCAACTAAGAAAGAAAGCGAAATTAAAATGCTTGAATCTGGACGATTGTTATTTGCAATCCCTAATACTATTGCAACCACAACAATGAAAACTACTAGCACTCGATATTCCGCTTTTAGAAAAGCCATAGCGCCATCAGCAATACTTGCTCCTATTACTTTCATTTTGTCGGTCCCTTGATCCTGAGCTTCAATCCATCGGGTCTTCCAAAAAGAAAAAAGGAGAGCTAGTATTCCAGCCCCTAAAACAAAGGTTATATTATACTCCATAGAATTTCCATCTCCTTGCTTACGAATTAAATTGATTCATAGTGTTATTCAAGCCTTTTACTATCAAATTATCTATTGCGTCCGCACAATGTTTTACCATTATTTCTGCAGCTGGATTGTCATCTGAACGAAATGGTTTTAATACATATTTTTCAGAGGGACGCATATTCTCTTTTGTGCCAATCCCCAACCTAAACCTTGGGAATTGGTTTGATTGAAGTTGATAAATAATATTCTCTAACCCCTTATGGCATCCATCGCCACCTTTTGGGCGTATGCGAATAGTCCCCAGAGGCAAGTCTACGTCATCAACTATAATATGTATATCAGCATTATCAAGACCCCACTGATCAACTAATCCCATAACTGCATTCCCACTACGATTCATCCCTGTTGTTGGCTTAACTAGCAAAACTTCGCGTTTCCTATACTTAGCATATATATAATCACCTAAGCCTGGCATGAATGATAGCTTTTGCCTACGGGCCATTTCATCGATTACCCAAAAACCTGCATTATGTTTTGTATTAGCATACATATCCCCAACATTTCCTAAGCCGACAAATGCAATCATGTTCCTTTTCATTTTTCATCGGTGTCATCTGAGGTATCATCTTTCTTATCTGAGCCTGATTCCTCTTTTGTCGCTTCTCCACCTTCTTGATATTCTTCGCCTTCTTGCCCTTCTTCGTCCAATTCATCCTCTTCAATAATTTCTTCCTCAGCTGCTGGAGGGGTAATAGACACAATATTCAGTGACGCATCAGATACAACTTCAATATCCTCATTGTCTAGTTTTATATCTGCAACACTTTTTGCGGAATTTAAGTCAAGATCTTCAATATCTAATTCTATGTTCTCTGGGACATCTGTTGGGAAACAACTGATATCTATCTGAGTTAAAGACTGTGATAAAACACCACCTTCCTTAACTCCAATTGCTTCGCCAATTAAAACTAAAGGTACAGCTATAGTCATTTTTTCTGATCGACGCACACGCATAAGATCAACATGGATGATTTCATCTGTAACAGGGTGATATTGAATTTCTTTTATCATGGTATATTGACTATCTCCATCTTGATCAATTTCAAAAATTCTTTGCCCAGACTGCATTGCATGAAACAATACTGATTTATCAATAGCTATATTTACATTTTGTTCTCCAGAATAATATAAAACTCCAGGGATAAAACCATTCCTGCGGATTGCTTTTGCGCCCTTGCTCCGAGTTTCTTTTCTTTCTGAGATGTCTAGCTTGTAATAAGTTGATGCCATTATTTTTTCCCCTTATTAAAATTCAAATAAAGCACTAACCGACTCACCATTGTGAACACGGTTTACTGCCTCACCAAAAATATTTGCAACTGATACTATTTTCATCTGATCAAGCCGTTTTTCTGGAGGAATTGATATAGTATCTGTGATTATAATTCTTTTTATGCTTGCTGTTTTTAATCTTTCAATTGCTGGACCGGACAATACGCCATGAGTAGCAACTACAGTCACTGATTTTGCACCTTCATCGAGCGCTTCCTTGGCGGCGTTAACAATTGTTCCAGCCGTGTCAATCATATCATCTATAATTAGAACGTCCATTCCTTTTAGTTGACCTATGAGATGATTTACTTCAGCTTGGTTTGGGGCAAAACGCCGCTTATCGATAAGTGCAAAATGCATACCTAAGTTCTTTGCATATCCTTGGCTCATTTTAACTGAACCAACATCAGGTGCTAAGACAGTAGAAGTGCTTGGCTCTAGGTTTTCATTTTTAATTGCATTAAATAAAACTGCTCTGCTATATAAGTTATCAAAAGGAATTTTGGCAAAGCCCTGTATTTGAGTTGAGTGGAGATCAAGAGTAATAATTCTATCAGCACCCATTGCAGTTAAAATATCTATAATAACACGTGAAGAAATAGGAACACGTGGCTGGTCTTTTCTATCCTGTCTTCCATAGCCAAAATATGGGATTACAACGGTTACAGTATCTGCAGAAGCTCTGACTGCAGCATCAACCATTAGTGCCAGTTCAATAATATTTTCAGATGGCCCGTTAGTAGACTGAATAATAAAAACATCACAGCCTCGTATATTCTCTTCATATTTTACCCATAACTCACCATCAGAGAATGTTCTAATAGAAATAAATCCTAAATCTTGTTTAAGGGATTTTGCTATATCGGTAGCAAGGTCAATATTACTTCGTCCACTAAAGATTTTTAAATTATTATTTTTCATTTTTATTTACTAACTGCTGGGGCGCAGGGATTCGAACCCCAACTGCCTGGACCAAAACCAGGTGTACTGCCATTATACTACGCCCCAAATAGAGTGTTGCTACAAGCTATTAAAGTCTTGGCTTAGTAATAAAAGTTGTGTAAGAAGAGGAGAAATAAGACTCTGCGGATTTAGCACCGCTTTCATCGTCAAAAATCCCATACACAGTCGAGCCTGAACCCGACAGACTGGCAAACTGAGACCCTAGGGACTCCAGTCTACTTTTTATTTTTCCAATCTCTGGATATGCTGGAACAACAATTGATTCAAAATCATTCTCAAAAAACTCAAAAGAGACCCGGTCTCTTCCTAAAAAGTTAGCGAAATTAACCCTATCCCCATCTCCATGCAAAAAATTTTTATAACCCCTATACGCCCATTCTGTACTGATGGTAAAATCGGGCACCACTAATAAATATGTTCCTTCAATAGGCCCTGATAGGTTTGTTAACTTTTCTCCTATTCCATCACCTTGCTGTAAACCCCCACTAATAAAAAAAGGGACATCTGCTCCTAACGATTTTGCAATGGAAAGCAATTCTTTAGTCGGGATATCTAAATTATAAAGCCGAGCAAGCCCTTTCAGGACAGTAGCAGCGTTGGACGAACCTCCACCTAAACCACTTCCAGGTGGGATTTTTTTTGTAAGGCTAATAGAGATACCACCGATATTAAATAGGTCTTTCAACCGCTTCCATGCACTGACGCATAGGTTTGATAAATCATTATTTAACCAATCAACATTTGAAGTGAATTCACAATCTGAATCTTTTAATTTAAGAACTATGATGTCATGAAGCTCTAATTCTTGAAAAACTGTATGGATATTATGAAAGCCATCTTGTCGTTTATTCCGTATTTGTAGCCCCACATTAACTTTTGCAAATGATTGCATTGTTAGTCTATTCATTATTTATCACTAATTGATACTATGGATAAAACACCCCATCCTAATCCATCTCCAATAAAACCTAATCCATCTGTCGTGGTTGCTTTAACAGAAATTCTTGATTTATCGATATCTAATATTTCAGCCAAATTATTAACAATGTCTGTTGTATGCTCTGCTAGCCTTGGTTTTGCTAATATTACCGTTGAGTCTATATTGTTTATTTTGTAGCCTGCATTTTTTATCTTATCATGTGCATCAGATAAAAATAAACGACTCTCTGCGCTTTCCCATCTATCATCATCGCTAGGAAAATATTTTCCAATATCACCTAAGCCTGCAGCACCAAGTAGACCATCTACTATAGCATGTATCAACGCATCACCATCGGAGTGACCTTCCGAGCCAAATGCTGATGAGATTTTTATTCCACCAATAAAGAGTTCTTCACCCTTTTTTAGCCTATGCACATCATAGCCTATTCCAACTTTAATCATTTTAGTCGCGACTCTGCATATTTCCAATCTTCAAATGTAGTGATTTTATTATTTTTTATATCACCAGGGATTAAACATATTTTATATCCCATTTTTTCCATTATTGAAGCCTCATCTGTTATTACAATGGATTCATCCATGTTATCATAAGCTTTTAATAGTTTGTCTTTCCAGAAAACTTGTGGGGTCTGAGCGAGCCAAATGCTATTTCGATCTATTGTTTTCATTATGATATTATTTTCAGAATATTTTACTGTATCTACAGATGGAATCGCAATTACTGCACCGTCAAAGTATTCACAAGAATTAATAGAATCATCTATAAGCGTTTCTGTAATAAAAGGGCGGGCAGCATCATGTATACAGATCAAATCACTAGTAGTATCTGAAACTAGAACTCCATTTTTTACGGAGTCTTGTCTTCTTTCTCCGCCAAGCGTGATGGTTATTTTCTTATCGCCGGATATAGACATGATAGCTTTATGAATACTATCTTTTTTATCTTTAGGAACGACCACTACAATCTCATGAATTTTAGAAGAATTCAAGAAAGCTTTTATTGAGTGGATGAATAGAGGGGTGCCTGCTAACAACTTGAATTGCTTTGCCTCACCAAACCGATTTCCATGACCGGCAGCGGGTATAATGGCCGATACTTTCAATTCTTTTATTTTATGTGATTAGCATGGCATCACCATAACTCAAGAAACGATATTTTTTTCTTTTTGCTTCTAGGTATGCTTTTTTTATTAGTTTTCTACCAGCAAAGGCACTAACCATCATTAACAATGTTGATTGCGGGGTATGAAAATTTGTTATCATTTTATCAACCATTTTATATTCATATGGAGGATAAATAAACTTATCGGTCCAACCTCGTTTTGGTGTAACCTGAAACCCGGAAATTGCAATAGTTTCTAATGCACGCACTGTAGACGTTCCTACTGCAATGATTTTTCGATGTCTTTTACGGGCTTGGTTGATTGCCATTGCCGTATCAGGAGATACTTCAAAATATTCAGAGTCCATTTGATGGCGATTTAAATCTTCAACTTGGACAGGCCTAAATGTTCCCAGCCCGATATGTAAAGTTACATTTTCAACTTTTGTTCCCTTATCTTTGATTTTTTTTTATCAAACCATCAGTAAAGTGAAGCCCTGCAGTAGGGGCTGCTACAGCGCCTCTTTGGCTTGCATAAACAGTTTGATAGCGTTTTTTATCACTTGAATCAGCATCACGGTTAATGTAGGGGGGAAGCGGGGAGGTGCCTATGCGGTCAATAACATTATCAAAATCTTGTCCATCATATTCAAAGCGCACTACACGGCCACCTGATACCGTATTATCAATAACATCACACATGAGCTTAGGAGTAAATACTAACTTATTACCAATACGAACCTTTCTAGCGGGACGCACCATGACTTCCCACAAATCATTTGAGAGCTCTCGTAAAAGAAATACTTCTACCTTGGCTTCAGTGCGATCTTTTGTCGCAAAAAGACGCGCCGGGAATACTTTTGTATTATTTAAAACAAGCAAATCATTCTTTCTCATATAATCTGTAATGTTATAAAACTTCTTATGCTCTATTTCTCCCGAGTCACGATGGACTACCATTAACTTTGCATAATCCCTCCTTGACTCTGGATGTTGAGCAATGAAAGCCTTTGGCAGTTGGTAATTAAAATCGCCTAGTTTGTATTTTTTTTTCTTATCTATCATTCAAATAACCCCTGTTGGTCTTTAATGTTTTGTTTACCTAATAATTCATATGCAGAATCTTGAGCAATTCTTCCTCTTGCAGTGCGCATAAGAAATCCTTCTTTAATTAAAAAGGGTTCATATACATCTTCAATTGTTGTGGAGTCCTCACCTACAGCAACTGCAAGAGATTTTAGCCCCACCGGCCCGCCGGAGAACTGTTCAATGATTATATTTAATATTTTACGATCCATATCATCTAATCCTATTTCATCTATTCCCAGTTTTTTAAGAGATGACTGTGCGACATGTAAATCTATTTCACCAGATGCTTTTACTTCAGCAAAATCTCTGGCTCTTCTTAGAATCCGATTTGCTATCCTAGGTGTCCCACGACTGCGACTTGCTAATTCCATAGCTCCATCATCACTGATTTTTACCTCAAGAATATCTGCTGACCTATTTATAATCTGAAATAATTCTTCAGGGTCATAATA
>CACEUX010000016.1 GCA_902562835.1 uncultured Fidelibacterota bacterium | reverse complement strand
ACATACAGTTGGTGCCATGATGTTACCAGTCGCACTCGCTTTAATTCGCAATGCTGGTCTGAGTACGACAAAAGCAACAAAGCTTTCCACATTGCTCCTATTCTCAATAGCATATGGCTGTGCTATTGGTTCAATTGGTACCCCATCAGGCGGTGGACGAAATGTGATAATGATCGGTTATCTATCAGAATTTGGGATGGCTCAAATATCCTATCTCGACTGGATGAAATATGCCTACCCAATGCTTATTATAGAGATTCCAATTGTTGCATTGATACTATGGTATACTTTTACACCCGAACAAAAGGTTATGGATTCCTCAGTTAGAAAACTAAAAGTAAAAGTTGCAAAAACTGGGAAATTGACGGCTAATCAAATATTGGCAATTGTAATTTTTCTTTTTGTATTTATTGGGTGGATCTTTCTAAGCCCTATCATTGGTCTAGGTATCGTAGCACTCAGTGGAGTTTTCCTTTATCTATCCTTTGGATTAGTTGAATGGCAAGAAATAAATAGAAACACTAATTGGGGCGTGATACTACTGTTCGGTTCAGCCATATCATTAGGAATACAAATGAAAGAGACGGGCGCAGCACTCTGGACTGCTGAACAGATACTTTATTCCTTAAATATTATTTTTCAGGATGTTGCAGTAGTGAGATGGTTTGTATCTGTTGTTATAACAGGACTGCTCACCAATTTATTAAGTAATGCAGCAACTGTTGCCGTACTTGGACCTGTTATCTTGGATATGGGTGGTGATCCAGTAATAATGGGAATTATGACATCTATTTCATCAGCATTTGCTTATTTAACTGTAGTGGCATCGCCTACGTGTATGATTATACATTCTACTGGCCTTATTACTTCAAGTGATTATTTTAAAGCAGGCTGGAAACTGTTTATTATTTCCATTATAATACTTTTTATAATCTCAACGTTATATTGGCCTTTATTATCATGAAAATATTAATCGCAATTAGCAGCAAGGAATACTCGGAACCTACCCTTGACGTCGGTATGAATATTGCCAGTGCTCTTAAATCTTCAACTACAATTGTGGATGTAGGACAAAAGATAAGTGAGTTTAGCCTGAAAGATGTGAGTATGGCGAATGAGGTGATGGAATCTTGGGATATGGATAGACCTGGTGTTGATGTTTTAGAATGGGCCTACAACTACCTTTCTAAAAACCAATTCATTGAAGAGCAATCAATAAAAGACGGCTTTCCCAAGAATCTTTTAATTGAGCGTGGCTCTGGTCGAGCTGAAGTACTCTTAAAGGGATCAGCTCTTGAAAATCTATCTTTGATCTTAAGAAATGGTGATATTATTAAAGAACTAAGAGATGAGGTCCATAATTATTCATACGACCTAACAATTATTGGCGGTAGTGGAAAGCGTGAAATGGCCCACGATATGATCCAGTATATTGATTGCTCGATTTTTGTGGTAAATAATTTCAATAAAAATGAAAATTACAAGATACTACTAGCTGTGGATGATTCTCCTGGCACTGCAAAAGCTGTGAAATATGGTGTCAGGGTTGCCCAGGCATTTAATATCAAAGTTAACATTGTAACTATCAGCAAGGATGAACATTTTAGTGAATCGGATAAAAAGGCTTCAGCCAAGGCAGCAAAAATGATGAGAAGGAGCGGCGTGGATGCAGAGACAATATTCAAAATTGGAGACCCAGCAGAAACTATCATAGAAACTTCAGGTGCTAACCATATCATAATTATGGGAGCATCAAGTCAATCACCTATAGCTAAATTTTTTATGGGAAGTAAGCCTTTGAACGTTATGAGTAAGTGTGGTTGCCCAATCTTAATAGTTAAGTGATTAAATCATTGTGTGGTTTCTTGTTAGTAAGATGATCATTAGATTCAACTAATGCAACCTTAGATATAAATGGAGTAATTATGTCATCAAGCAGCAACCCAACTTCATCAGCATATAAAAAAGCAGTAGAAAAATTGGGTCTCAAACCGAATATTGCAAGAGCGCTAGAACTACCAGATCGTGAGTTAACTGTGGAAGTTCCCTTTAGAAAAGATAATGGTGAATTAGAAAGTGTGATTGGATTCAGGGTTCAGCATAATAATACTAGAGGTCCATTTAAAGGTGGTATAAGGTATCATCAGCACGTAGATATCGATGAGGTTAGATCTCTTGCAACATTGATGACCTGGAAAACATCCCTATTGGATATTCCCTATGGTGGTGGTAAAGGTGGTATAGGAGTTGACCCAACTAAATTCAGTAAAACAGAGCTAGAAAGAATGTCCAGACGGTTTTTCCGTGCAATCGATCCTGTTATAGGTGTTAATGTCGATATTCCTGCTCCTGATGTGAACACCAACGCACAGGTCATGAGTTGGTTTATGGATGAATATAGTCAGATCCATGGTTACTCTCCTGCCATTGTGACTGGGAAACCATTAGAGTTAGGAGGATCAGAGGGACGTGAGGCAGCTACGGGGAAAGGAACAGCAGTCATTACCAGAGAAACGTCTGAAAAGTGGGGCATTGATCTGAAAAATTGTAAGGTTGTTATTCAAGGATTTGGGAATGTTGGATCATATGCCGCAAAATTTTTACATGAATACGGCTGTAAGATCATTGCTGTGAGTGATGTCAGTGGTGGTTTGTTTGACCCAGATGGACTAGATATTCCCTCACTTTTTGATCATAATTATCAAAACAGAACCATCGATGGTTTTGATCAGGGTAAAAAAATCACAAATGAGGAATTACTTGCATTAGAATGTGATTTTCTGATTCCTGCAGCATTGGGTAGCGCAATAAATGATTCAAATGTAGATTCATTAAAATGTAAAGTCATAGTTGAGGCTGCGAACGGTCCTGTTACTGGGGATGCTGCAAATAAACTTTGGGAAAGAAAAATTGCTATTATACCAGATATCTTGACAAATGCTGGTGGGGTAACAGTATCTTATTTTGAATGGGTACAAAACCTACAACAGTTTAAGTGGACTGAAGACGAGGTTAATAAAAAACTAGAAGAAAAAATGGTTAATGCTTTCGATGAGGTTTATACGATTAAGAAAGAAAAGAGCGTACCAATGCGCATAGCATCTTTTATGGTTGCAATAGATAGGGTGCACAGTGCATATCACCTGAGAGAGGGTTAAGTCATTTCTTCAATAAACCCTTTTTAAGAGATTTAATTATTGGTTTTTATTTTTTCTTGCTTCAATAAAGCTTTTCACAAATGATACAATAGCCAACACAGTTGTTAAGAGCATAAATAAAACTCTTAGTGCTGCGAAGTTATCAGATCGACCAATAGCCGCATTAAGTGGCATTAAAAGGCCAAATAGAATAACTAGGGTCAATAGTACTGCAATATGCGCAACGACTTTGTTCTCTTTTTTCACACCAGGGTTTAGGACTAAAAGGATTAGACCAATTACAACTGGTATTAAAGCTGTGGGTGAAGGTGTTTCTGATTGCAGGTAACCGAAGCCACCGATTAGAATCAATGAGACCGCGTTGAACGCGCTAAGTTGGTAAGGTTTAAATTGTTTGAACATGATTACCTTTTGCTAATGCAATTATACTTTGTTTATTAATGGTTCCAAAATTTCTACTATCTGAACTGCTTTTCTTATTATCTCCTTCGATAAAAATATTTCCGTCAACAGTGATATTCTTTACTCTTTTAACTATTTTTTTATTGGAAATATAAGGATGATAACAAAGAATGAGGTCATTAGGCGATATTTTTTGATTATTTAATTCTTCGAAAATTATTTTATCACCATTTTTAAATGTTGGGTTCATACTATCACCAAGAATCGTAACTCTGATTTTACTTGACATATTAGCCAGCAGTATACCAATGAACGTTACGGTCTTTTGTTTTCCAAAATAGATTATGAATTTCTTGAATCTTTACCATAAGCTCTTCTGCATGCTCTTTTGAAACCTCTGTTTTACAAGAGCTACATAGCTTAGCAGCATTCCAGAAAAGTTCATGTAGGTCAGGGTTGTCTTCAAGATGATCAGGTTTGAAGTAGTCTGTCCATAAAACTAATATCTCATCTTTACATAATTGTGCCTGCTCTTCTTTGACTGAGGCATACCTACTCATTGTATTTAAATAACTAGTCATTGCTTTTGTGTTTGATGTATCAGGACACTGAAGATCTAGCATTTTGTTAGTCATTGAAAGAACTGCTTCACCAGCAATTCTAGCACTAGCAGGATCGTATACACCGCAGGGACCATCACAATGAGCATGCGCATTAACATTCTTCATAATATTTTCCTTTTTATTTATCATTTGTTTATTTGTTAATTAGACTGTGCAATTTTACAGTCACTCAATATATATTAACAAACCTAGTCATTCATTAGATTATGATATAATCTTATAAGTTTTTTGATGAAGATAGATTCTAATTTCCCTCCATATTGGAAACAGTATATTATTCAGAGTTCTTATGTTGCTTTCACAGTTTTTATCATCTCGCTTATACTATCCGATAATCCAGTCATAATTGCTAGTATAGGAGCAAATGCATTCATTGTTTTTGCAATGCCAGACAATATTTCAGCTGAACCAAAAAGGATTATTGGTGGACATTTTCTAGGCTTTTTTATAGGGTCTTGTTTTGCAGTTTTTCCAGTCATGAATATTTTATTTTTTAAAGCGGTCTGGTTATCTTTATCGGTCGGCATAACCATACTCCCAATGGTTGTATTAGATGTTGAACACTCGCCTGCTGCTGGTACGTCCTTGGGTATGACATTAATAGCCTATAGCAGCACCTCAGCTACTGCAATTTTAATTAGTGTACTTCTCTTAGCTATCAAAGGTCACATTGCGAAACCTTTTCTAGAGGATCTAGTTTGAACCGTAGGTCTGCCATAGGACTTCTTATAATAACGGGGGTCATTTGGAGTACTGGCGGATTTTTAATAAAAATGATTCCATGGCCTCCTATGGCCATTGCTGGAATTAGAAGTGGATTTACTGCACTAGTGATCTTTTTATATAGTAGGCCAAGAAAATTCGTATTTGGTATAAATACTTGGGCTGGTGCCTTTTGTTATGCTTTGATGGTCATCTGTTTTGTGGCTGGAAATAAAATGACAACTGCAGGGAATGTTATATTAATACAATATGCAGCTCCTATTTATGTAGCATTGTTTGGATTCTCATTCCTTGGAGAGCGTTCGACAAAAATAGATTGGTTTGCTATTCTAGTAATACTTATTGGTTTAGGTTGTTTCTTTATAGAAGAACTTTCTTTTAATGAGATTTGGGGCAATACGCTAGCATTACTATCTGGATTTGGATTTGCGGGATTGACCTTATTTATGCGAAAACAGAAAAATGATAGGCCTTTAGATTCTGTATTAGTTGGAAATCTGATAACGTTCTTACTTTGCTCTCCGTTTTACTTTAATAATTTGACCAATGATCTAGCCTCTTGGGGTTTGATCAGTTTTCTTGGAATCATACAGCTTGGACTTGCGTATATACTTTACAGTAATGCCATAAAACATGTCTCGGCACTTGATGCGATCATCTACCCTGTAATTGAGCCGCTTTTTAATCCTATGCTTGCTTTCGTTTTTCTTGGCGAAGCAATGAGTGGGACTGCGTTGCTGGGAGGAGGGCTCGTACTCTTAGGGGTAGTTGGACGAGGTATTCTTAGGGAGATGCTAGTTTTTAAAAAAACCCCCTCTAAGAGGGGGTTTAGATAAATGCCTTATAAGGTTTCAAGTGTCCTTTTAATTTCATCGTAATCAGGTTCAACACCTGGATTTGGCTCAGCTTCCCAGTTGTATTTGATTTTACCATCTTTTACGATAAATACTGCTCGATTAGCAGAAGTATAACCTTCAATACCGCCTAAGCCAGTAAATAGAACATCATATTCCTTTATAACCTTTCTATCAATGTCAGATAACAGCTCAAACTCTAAATTATATTGTTTACAAAATGCACCATTGGCCCAGGGCGAGTCAACACTGATTCCTATCACCGTAGCATTAAGATCGTTGAACGAATTAAGATTGTCCTGCAAGGTACACATTTCTGTGTCACAAACTCCTGTATACGCTCCAGGGTAGAATGCTAAAACAACTGTTTTATCATTATAGTCAGATAGGGATACATCCTCTTTATTTGTATTTTTGAGAGTGAATTCCGGTGCTGTATCATTTACATTTAACATAGAGTTTTTTTCCTTTAAAAAGTGATTGGATAACTATACTAAAAATTAAATATATTATAAACCAAAAAATAATGTTTTAACCAATAATAGGAACTATTACTGTTTAATTTATGCGCTACAGTCATCAAAGAGAATTGATCAAGCAGGTAGTTTATTCCACTAACTCACATCCAACAGCAGATTGGATATATGACCAAGTAAAAAGCTCAGTGCCCAATATTAGTCTTGGAACTGTATACAGGAATTTAAAGCAGTTGAACAATGAAGGTTATATCAGGACAATTTATGATGGTAGTATTGCAAGATATGACTGGAATATGGATTCTCATTATCATTTGAAATGCAATACGTGTGGAGATCTCATCGATTTTCAGCTACCAAACGATGATCTAAAAAAAACAGTAAAGAGAAAATTTGATTTTAAAGTTTTAGATGTAGAAATAACATTAATCGGAAAATGTAATAAACACAATTAGGGAGTAACAATGTCAATAGAAGAAGCAAGAACACAGAATCCAAGCCTTCAAAATGGAGAAAGTAGGTGTCCTGTGGCTCATGGGTCTAGCGAACAACATACAAATAGCGCTAGGTCAAATAGAGATTGGTGGCCAGAACAAATCAACCTGAGTATACTTCATCAACATGATAAAAAATCAGACCCAATGGGCGAGGATTTTAATTATAGAGAAGAATTTAAAAAACTTGATTATGCTGCTCTAAAGCAGGAACTCAATGACCTTATGACAGATTCACAAGATTGGTGGCCAGCTGATTATGGTCATTACGGACCATTTTTTATTAGAATGACATGGCATGCTGCTGGCACGTATCGAACTGCGGATGGTCGCGGTGGCGGAGGAACTGGTTCACAGAGATTTGCGCCAACAAATAGCTGGCCTGATAATACTAACCTAGATAAGGCCCGTAGGCTTCTCTGGCCCATCAAGCAGAAATACGGAAATAAGATTAGTTGGGCAGACCTAATCATACTGACAGGTAATGTTGCTATTGAGTCCATGGGTGGAAAGACCTTTGGCTTTGGTGGTGGAAGGGCTGATATATGGGCACCTGAAGATGATATTTTTTGGGGCAAAGAAATAGAATGGCTTGGTAATGAACGTTATACTGGAGATCGCGTTCTAGATATGCCCCTTGGTGCAGTCCAAATGGGGTTAATATATGTTAACCCTCAGGGTCCAGATGGTAATCCAGATCCGCTCGCAAGTGCCAGAGATATTCGTGAGACATTTGGAAGAATGGCAATGAATGATTATGAAACTGTCGCTCTAACAGCTGGAGGGCATACCTTTGGGAAAGCACATGGTGCGGCTAGCGAGGATTTCAAAGGAGTTGACCCGGAAGGTGCACCCCTAGAAGAAATGGGTTTTGGCTGGAAAAGTGGCCATGGAAAGGGACTGGGCCGCGATAGTATTACCAGTGGAATCGAAGGAGCCTGGACACCAAACCCAACACAATGGGATAATGGATATTTTGATATGTTATTTGGTTATGAATGGGAGCTAGTGAAGAGTCCCGCTGGAGCACATCAATGGCATCCTGTTTCACCAAAAGATGAAGATATGGCCCCTGATGTTGAAGATAGCTCGATCAAAGTGACAACGATCATGACAACTGCAGATATGGCAATGAGAGAGGATCCATCTTATAGGGAAATATCCAAACATTTTCATGAGAACCCTGATGAATTTGCCGACGCTTTTGCTCGTGCATGGTTCAAACTACTTCATCGCGATATGGGTCCTAAAGTTAGATACCTCGGACCAGAAGTACCTCAAGAAGAACTGATCTGGCAGGATCCTGTTTCAGCTGGTAGTACAAACTATGATGTAGAAGCTGTTAAATCTAAGATCGCTGAAAGTGGACTGAGCGTTCAGGAAATGGTAGAGACCGCTTGGGCAAGTGCTTCAACATTTCGAGGATCGGATCTACGTGGCGGTGCCAATGGTGCTCGCATACGTCTTGCTCCACAAAAAGACTGGGACGCAAATAATCCTGAGCAGCTATCACGTGTTTTGGGTGTCTTAGAAAATATCGCCTCTGATACGGGAGCTTCTGTTGCGGATGTAATTGTACTTGCTGGTAATGTTGGTATTGAACAGGCATCGGGTGCAACTGTGCCATTTACGCCTGGTCGTGGTGATGCAACTCAAGATAATACAGATGAACATTCATTTGAGGTTTTAGAGCCATTTTCAGATGGTTTTAGGAATTACCATAAAAGTGATTTTGAGATTGGTGCCGAGCATATGCTGTTAGATAAGGCCCAACTCTTAGGATTAACTGCTCCGGAAATGACAGTACTCGTTGGTGGTATGAGAGCCTTAGGAATTAGTGCTGATGGTCATGGTCTTTTCACTGATACTCCTGGCAAGTTAACAAATGACTGGTTCTCTAAAGTGCTCGACATGACAGTTGAATGGACGGCTACTGGCAGAAACTCTTATGAGGGAAAAGATCGTTCCACAGGTGAAAAGGTAAGGACAGCAACTCGAGCTGATCTTGTTTTTGGTTCTAATTCACAGTTGCGAGCACTTGCAGAAGTATACGGTTCTGATGGTGCACAAGATAAATTTGTGAGCGATTTTATAGCGGCCTGGAACAAAGTAATGAATCTTGATCGATTTGATCTTTCTTGATCAATTCTGATTCTAGACCTTTAAGGTAAAATATTTGCGCGAGTGATTCTTTAGATTTACACAGCTTCTTAATCTTATTATTTACAGATAAGTAAGCTATTTTCAGGTATTAAAAAACTGAAAAATAAATGAAGATCTATATCAGTGTAGATATGGAAGGCATCACCGGTGTTACTCATTGGGATGAAGTAGAGCACGATAAGCCTGCCGCATATCCTCAGTTCCAGGAGCGTATGACGCAAGAAGTATTGGCGGCTTGTAACGGTGCAAATGAAGCTGGGGTAACTGAGATTTGGGTAAAAGATGCTCATTACTCAGGAAGAAATATCCTTTCAGAACACCTTCCAAAAAATGTAAAGCTTATTCGCGGCTGGAGTGGCCATCCATATTCCATGGTCCAAGAATTAGACAGTAGCTTTGATGCGTTAATGATGATAGGGTATCACTCGATGGCTGGACAAGGCGGAAACCCACTTGCACACACAATGTCCTCATCTAAAATAGATTCTGTTTTCATCAATGATCAGCAAACGTCAGAATTCTTTCTCCATGGGAACATAGCAGGTAAGCATGGTGTGCCCCTTGTGTTTGTATCCGGCGATGCTGGACTATGTGAGGAGGTCAAGGAGGTCAGTCCCAATACAGCCACTCATGCGACCATGGTCGGTGTTGGCGACTCTACCATAAGTATTCAGCCTAAGGAATCAAGAAACATGATTCAAAAGAAAGTCACGGATGCCCTTAAAGGTGATATAGAGTCTTGCATTTGGAAACATCCAGAATCTTTTGTTCTTCGTATACGCTATATCAAGCAGCAATCTGCATATAGAGCATCTCAATACAATGGCGCTACTCTGATCGATTCAAAGACTGTCCAATTTGATACTGAAGACTATGATGAAATAATGCGTTTTATGTTGTTTACTTTATAGTGGGTTTCCCTTTTCAACCTGTCGAAAGAGTTTTACTGCCAATTCATGGTTCAGATGGACTATTTCCCGTCAATCAAGTTTATTGTGTTGGTAGGAATTACGCTGCTCATGCAAGAGAGATGGGTGTGGATGATAGAAAACCACCATTTTTTTTTACTAAACCCAGTTATTCCATTACTACAGGTGATGTCAAATATCCTCCAAATACTCAAAACCTTCAACATGAGGTTGAGCTCGTACTGGCAGTTGGTCAAGATATGTCCATATTTGGATTTGCTGTTGGGGTAGATCTTACAAGAAGAGATTTACAGGGTCAGGCTAAAAAGGATGGGAAACCCTGGTTCCGTGGAAAGAGTTTTGTTGGTAGTGCTCCAATCTCTAAAATTATTCCTATTGAAGGTTTCGAAGAATTATCTGGTTTGGAGCTGAGGTTGAAGGTGAATGGTGAGTTAAGACAATCTGGTTCTTGTGCGGACATGATCTGGCTACCACAAGAATTACTATGTGAAATGGCAGCCGATGTTCCATTGAAGCAGGGAGATCTCATATTCACGGGCACTACTGAAGGCGTTAGTAAAATAAATACTGGGGATATTGTTGAAGCAAGTATTCTAAATAAGATAGACCTAAACTTCACAATCATTTAATTCATGAGATTAGTAAATCTAATCCTTTTTTTATCTTTTTCAGTAGCTCAAGACCTGCAGGTTAAATATGTTTCAGCTTATACGATAGATTTTGATTGGGGGGGAGAAGTAGAATCAGTTGCAGAGGTCACTGCCGCAAGAGGTTATCTAAGATTTAACGGTAAACTAAATCCCAAAAGGTGGATATTTCGATTTTTTGGTGGCGAACGGGGATTCATAATAATCACTGGCACAGATAATAGTATAGGCTATAATGCAAAACGTGAAAGGTATTGGTTATTACCTTACGGTAGCATGAATATGTTTGCGGATATGAGTTTCGGTAATCCATCAAAAGAAAAAACAGAAGAAACTTCTACAACACAAGAACTTGACGAAAAAGAAACTTCTAAAAGCGAAGATCGAAATGATTTTGGAAATATTATAAAAGAAATATTTAAGGATGACACATCTTCTATTCAAATAGACAGGTTTTTAAGTGATGGCACTGAGATAATCAATGGATTTAGAACTAATAAATGGACAACAACAATCTCCACTAAAAATAATAAACTAGTCATTGATGAATGGGTGGTAGATCAACTACTACTAAAAGATTCACTTTATTCATACTTGTTGCCTATGATAACTGATGACGAATTTGAGGATTTTACCAACAAAAAAGTTTCTTCTCGTGATTTTATTAAACAAGTAGACTCCACATATTCTTTAGAGCCATCAAATGAAAGCATAGTATCAGCTAAGTTACTGGTAGATTCTGATAATAGTTGGATACAATCAGCCTCCTTTGAGATAAGGGAGCTATACGCAGTACCATTCGATGCATTATCATTTGCGATACCTGAGGAATATGAACGAATCCAGATAAGTGAAGATTCAGGTGAATATGCCCAAGAAAAAGAAATTGATTAAGTATTGATTCGTTTTAAACTCAATTAAAAATTATAAAATAATAGGTTGGAAACCAGATGAAGCTCACAATTGAAAATATTTCAAAGACCTACCCTAATGGTGTAGAAGCGCTAAAAAGTGTTACTCTAGAAATCAGCAATGGTATTTTTGGCTTGCTTGGACCAAATGGTGCGGGAAAATCAACCTTAATGAGGACCATCGCTGCCTTGCAAGAAGCTGATAATGGTTCCATAATGCTTGGAGATATAGATGTTGCTCAGGATAAGCAAGCACTTCGACAAATCCTTGGATATTTACCTCAAGAATTTGGTGTCTATCCAAAGGTCTCTGCGATTGACCTATTAGATCATATGGCTGTCATGAAAGGAATTACTGATGCGAAAAATCGAAAAGAGCAAGTGGAGTCTCTTCTCCATCAGGTCAACCTATGGGATACTAAAGACCAAAAATTGGGGACATTTTCTGGTGGTATGAAGCAACGCTTTGGCATCGCTCAGGCATTGTTGGGCGACCCTAAATTGATCATTGTTGATGAGCCTACAGCTGGTTTAGATCCAATGCAAAGGAATCGTTTCCACAATCTATTAAGCGAGATTGGTGAGAATATAATTGTAATACTATCGACACACATCGTTGATGACGTAAGTGACCTTTGCAATGATATGGCCATCATTCTGGATGGAGAGGTGAGACTGGCAGGTAAACCAATCGAACTCATAGAAAAACTAAATGGAAAGATTTGGCAGGGTCTACTAGAAAAAACAGATGCTGAATCACTGAAAGAAGATGATAGACTGATTTCATCCAGGCTTTATATGGGGAAAATCAAAGCAAGGTTATTATCTGACGAAGAGCCCATTCCTAGTTTTAAACTGAATGAGCCAGAGATTGAAGACCTCTATTTTGCCACCATAAATGACTTTAAAATATAAGACCTATTATAATGTTACTGAACATCGCACTTTTTGAGGTTAAGACCGGTATTAGAAAGTTATCGTTTTGGATATATTGTCTTGTCTTTTTTAGTATATCATTCTTAATTGTAAATATAATGGGCGGTGCCATAATCGGTTCAAGTATGGTTATGGATAATACGAAATGGAATTCTCCATATATGATAGCTGGTTTTCAGACATTTTTTACAATATTTGGAGCCATTGTATGTTCTGCTATTTTTGGAAATTCGGCCTATAGGGATTATGAAACAAATATGCATCCCCTTTTCTTTACAAAGCCAATAAGGCCTTCTTCATATTACTTAGGAAGGTTTAGTGGTGCGTTGCTTTTGAATATTATGATACAGTTGAGTGTCTCCATTGGTCTGCTATTTGGTTTTTTAATGCCCTATTTAGACCAAGAGGTTTTTGGCCCTTTGAGATTTGATGCATTTATACAGCCATTCCTTTTATTTGTCATACCTAATCTTTTCTTTATAGGAAGTATCATTTTTACATTAGCCATCGTAACAAGGAGAATGCTACCAACGTATTTAGGGACCATTATATTATTTTTAGGATATGCAACTGCTGGTACTTTAATGATGGATATGGAGACCCGATGGTTGGCAGGACTTCTTGATCCTTTTTGTGACCAAGCGGTGGAGGATGCTATTCGCTATTGGACTCCAACAGAAAAAAATAATCTCCTGCTACCAATCTCTGGGTGGATTCTCTTAAATCGTATTATTTGGATCTCGATAGGAATAATATTTTTGTTATTGGGTATAAAAAGGTTTGATTTTGAACATGCGTCTGCTAGATCTAAGAAAAAGAAAAAATTAGATAAAACAGTAGCATTGCCAGAAATAAAACCGCTTGGTTCTTACAAACCTATTTTTAAGCGCTCAACTCATTGGATACAATTCAAGAATAAAGTGCTGATTGAAATAAGGAGAGCATTCTTAGACCCTTATTTCTTGGGCATTCTAGCTACAGCAATTGTTTTTATTATATTGAACCAATGGGCTGGTTATAATGTGAACGGCATAAAAGTTTTACCCGTCACAGATCGTGTAATATCCCGTCTTTTGGGGAGTTTAAACCTTTTTATGCTTATCATTGTTATTTTTTACTCTGGACAGATAATTTGGAAGGAAAAGGAATTAAAAGCTGACAGCATTCTAGATGCTCTTCCTGTGCCAAATTGGATACCCATGCTTGCAAAAATGATAGCATTAATTCTTATTCCTGCTATCATATTATTTATAGTTATGATCTTGGGTGTGTTGATTCAAACATGGTTTGGGTTCTATGATTATGAGATATCATTATAC
The DNA here is from genome assembly GCA_902562835.1 of uncultured Fidelibacterota bacterium. GTDB lineage: Bacteria > Fidelibacterota > Marinisomatia > Marinisomatales > UBA1611 > CACEUX01. The sequence continues at coordinate 24,451 of CACEUX010000016.1, read as the reverse complement.
TTAAAAAGACTGTTTCTCTTAAAATGGACTGAACTCATATTGCTGTGCATTTTAGCATTTACAGTGCAAACTCTTGTGACCAATAAATATTTAGGCCACTTTATAATAATTTTACATTTCCTTTTTGGAATGTTTAGAGGTATACTAGACTTAAATCACACCCTTTACTTTTATGGTTCGGGATCTGGCGCGACCTATTCAGATCTAAATGGTTTTAGTCCATATTTATCTAGGTTATTTTGGTATAAACTATACTGGGGTTCCTTTGCAGTATTTTTGGCACTATTATCTAATCTGTTTTGGAAACGTGGTTTGATCGGTGATATCAAATCTAGGTTGCGCAAAGCTATCCAGCGTTTAACACCAATTCTTAAATACAATCTAGGTCTTTTTATAGTTTTGTTTATTGGTACTGGATCATACATCTTTTATAATACAAATATATTAAATGATTATCACCCTCGGGAGTATTGGGAGCAGCAATCAGCAGATGGTGAAAAAGCCTATAAAAAATATGAAGGATTGCCTTTACCCAAGATCATTAGTGTTGATTGCACTATAGATCTTTTTCCAAAAGAGGCACGTCTGGAATTCAGCGGAAACTATATTCTTGAGAATAAGACAAATGTTCCAATAGATACAGTATGTACTCCACATAAAGATTGGCAATTCAATGAGTTTATCTGGGGTAGGGCAAATGAACTCGTTTTTTATGATAGCACGCTTGGGTGGAAAATATTTGTTTTTGATAAACCACTGGAGCCTGGTGAAAAATTGGCTCTAAAATTTTCAGGAGAAAGAAAAAGGAAAGGTTTCAATAATAGTGGTGTCGATAAGTTGGTTATTGAAAATGGAACCATGATACAAAGTAGCCGATTATTTCCAAGTTTCGGTTACAGTAGCAATGGTGAATTGCGTTCAAAGTATAGAAGAAAGAAATACGGTTTAGAACCAAGAAAAGAACTCCCAAACTTTGATGATGTTGAAGGAAATAAAAATGGGCTCTTGGGCGATAATGCTGACTGGGTTGATTTTGAGGTTGTGATGAGCACAGATGTAGACCAGATAGCCATGGCACCAGGATATTTGCAAGAAGAGTGGGTGGAAAATGACCGCAGGTATTTCCATTATAAAATGGATAAACCAATATTAAATTTTTTTACTTTTGTATCGGGTAGGTATGATGTTTTTAAAGAAGACCACAACGGTATAAGTCTTGAGATATACCACCATCCCAAACATACCTATAATCTAAAGACAATGATGGATGCAATGAAAAAATCCATTGACTATTATGGATCGATCTATGGACCATACCCATACAGGCAATGTAGAATATTAGAATTTCCACGTTATAGTTCTTTTGCACAGTCATTCCCTAACACCATACCATTCTCAGAATCTATGGGTTTCATTATGGATGTGGATCCAAATGATTCAGAAGACCTTGACATGCCATTTTGGGTTACGGCACATGAGATGGGTCATCAATGGTGGCCTCATCAATTATCTGGCGGGAATGTTAAAGGTGCAAATTTTATGAGTGAGGGACTATCAGAATATTCTGCAGTCTCACTATTGGCCAAGGAAAAAGGTGAGACCCAGTTAAGAAAATTCTTAAAATATGAACTTGATCAGTATTTAAATGGAAGGGCATTTGATTCAAAAGAGCCAGCAATTATTGCTACTGAAGGAAACGAGCAATTCATTGTATATAATAAAGCAGGTCATACACTTTTTACACTATCAGATTTTATTGGAGAAGAAATTTTCCATAAAGCATTAGGAAAATTCATTAAAAAATTCAGATATCAATTTGATCCATATCCTAATATTGGTCAATTTATTTCAGCTATAAGGGAAGAAACACCTGAAGATCTACAGTACCTTATTACAGATACATTTGAAAAAATTACTCTTTATGAGAATAAGGCTAGGCTAGCAAATGCTTTTGAAAACCCTGATGGTAGTTATACCCTAAACCTTGAAGTTGAGGCAAAAAAAGTATATTCTGATAGCTTAGGAGTTCAAACTACTGCGGAACTTGGAGACTGGCTAGAGATTGGTGTTATGGGTGAGGAAAAGATCAATGGAAAGAAAGAAGAAATACCTATATACATAGAGAAAGTCTTTATAACGGATAGCATTTCTACCTTTGAGATCAAATTAGATAAAAAGCCCTTTAAGGCTGGTATTGATCCATTGTTTAAATTTGTCGATAGGGATTCAAAAGATAATCTTATTAAAGTCTCATTCGATGACTCCCAATCTGACGATAATTAACACTAGTTCAAATTCTCAAAGAGAACTCAACTTTACATGAAATATCATATTAGTATCTTATTTATTCTATTCAGCTGTTCGACTAGTGTACCTGAACTAGACTATGACCCAGTTGGAGACTATTTTTTAGAATTGTATTCATACTCTGTTGACCTGACAAATATCAAAGATGATAAAGCAAGGGTAGCTCTTGATTGTCCAGGACTTGGTCAAGAGAAAGTCATTTTTCATTTTCCTAAGACAATTCCAGGGACCTATAAGGAACTCGACTATGGAGAAATGATCGACAATATCAGTGCATTCGATAGTAAAGGGCTAAAATTACCAACCACAAAAATAGGTAAAAATTATTTTGAGATATCTAATGCAAAAGATCTTACTAGCATCAATTATTGGTTAGATGATACTTGGGATCACCCAAAAGCAATGACACGGATCTGGCCGATGGGAGGTACAAATATAGAGGATTCTGCTAATTTTGTGATTAATGCCTCTGGCTGGTTTGGTTTCTTTGATGGTCTAGAAAATGTTCCTGTAGAGGTTTCTTTTATTGTACCAGATGGGATGGAATCATTTTCTGCATTGCCAATAAAGGAAAAAAATGGTAATACCATTGAGTTCAAAGCACGTGATTATCATCAGCTGATTGATTGTCCTATCATGATATCAACAATCGATACTGCAACATTCATGGTGTCTAACACAAAGGTATTTATTGAAGCATACCATGCAAACGGAGAAAAAGGATTTGCTGAAGTAATAAAAAAAGATATCCAACCATCCATGGAAGCGATTGCAAGTTTTACAGACTCTTTACCTGTCAGCGAGTATCATTTTATATTATACCTAAGAGATGGAAAAGCTTTTATGGAGACCCTGAGGTCTAAAGATATTGGAATCATAAAAAAAGTAAGTACCATTTGGAAAAATCGCTCATTAATGGGTGCTGGAGCCCTAGAACATGGTAATTCATCTTTCTATGTCCTCCCTGATTTTGGTGATACTACATTTACGTCAATGATCAAACGTGTAGCTCTGCATGAATTCATGCATATTTTTACACCATTAAATCTTCATAGTGAGCAGATAGGAAATTTCGATTATGTTGAGCCCAAAATGTCAAAACATCTCTGGCTCTATGAAGGCGTAACAGAATATTTTGCAAATTTGATATTATTACAATCTGATCTCATAACGGATAGGGAATTTTTTACACAGCGAATACGAAATAAAATATCTTATTCTAGCCGTTATCCAGAAAAGAAAATACCATTTACGGAAATGAGCCAGCGAGTTTTTGAAAAAAAATATGGTCGCCACTACCTTCAAGTATATCAACGCGGTGCGATCATTGGCTTGCTTTTAGATATTGAGATCATTCGGCTGACAAATGGACACAAAACCCTTAAGGATATTATATTGGAATTATCAAGTAAGTATGGTACAGAGGTATCATTTGATGATGAGGATTTTTTTGATGAGTTCAGTTCACTAGTTCATCCAGATCTTAGGCAATGGTTTGAAGATCATGTTGAGGGGACAATTCCTCTAGATTTACAAGGCGGTCTTGATCAGATAGGAGTGAATTATTCTAAAAAAGGAAAACATTTTGTACCTAAAAGAATCTTTAAGGATTACGGAACAAAAAGTCATTTTTTATCCATGGGTAAATATCAAAAAATTAAAAAAGTTGGTAAAAAAGACCCCATTGGTTTCCAGGAAGGAGATAGTGTAAATACGGATATATTAGATTCTTTATTATATGATGAAAAAGGATACCCAAGGCCTGAGGGTACAAAAATCAATATAAAATTAAAAAGGAATGGAAAGAGTATCTTGTTGCCATACAAAATTGAATATAAAGAGAGAAAATATAAACATCGACTTCTGATTTCAAAGGAGCTCAGTAAAACCCAATCTGATTATTATGCCATATGGAGGTCTAAATAATTAAATAAAGTCGATTCTTCCTTAGGCCCCTACTTATTTATTAAGTTCAGCCTCGCCCTTTTACCATCCAATTATATTTTGAGAGGAATCGTATATGTCAAACTGGGATAAAAATTTATTTATTGACCATTTGAGGAATCAGTGCACCAGAGAAGTTGCAAAAGTTGGAGTCGCTATCATTGAGTTCACAGAGAAGCATGCTGATGATATTTCCTGGGGCCGTGGTACGGATCATGGTACTCTCACATTTCGCTGCGATACAGATGTAGGGCCTCTGCCACTTTTCCATATGACATCTACTGGGCAGTTAAATCTTCAGATCAATTTTATGAGGAATAAAGAAATTCCTCCAATGGTCTTACGTGATGTGGTTTTAAAATTAGAATCAAATTTTTTAAGAGATTATGATGATATAGAATATCCCAGTGATGTTTTTGTTCCGATTGATGAATTATTTCATACTGAGAATCAGATAGAAAAGTTTCTTAAAACAATGGAAGGTGCGACCTATAGGCTAAGGCAATAATTACAGAATATTTGATTGTCTGTTGATAGGGATAGCACATCCCTATTGTCCAAGTTTCTTATATTTAAAACATTATTTTTAATTATCGTAATACGAAGGTAATCCAATTATGAGACCTTTTACATTCCTCATTCTCCTAAGCATTGGGATATCAAATGACTCGATTGTTGAACTTCCAATAGGTTTAACAGAAGACGAAATGTTACGCGTTCATGAAATATATTCCATGGGTAGAGAAACTGACCCACCACCAACACCAGTTCGAAATGTTGCTGAATATGAGAGGATGCAAGGAGTACTTATTCGTTATCCATTTGGGATATCCACTGAAATAATTTCAGAGATGTCCGAAGATATTACGGTCTACTGTTTGGTCTCATCTAGTCAACAAAGTTCTGCTTTCAATGCATTAGAAAATGGAGGCGTTAACCTAGATAATGTTGAATTTGTTATTGGGTCTACAGATAGCTATTGGACACGTGATTATGGGCCTTGGTGGGTTGTGGATGGTGATAGAAATATGGCAATTGTGGACTTTACATATAATCGTCCCCGTCTCAATGACAATGATGCACCGTTAAAAATGTCAAATCATCTAGAGGTACCATTTTATGCCTCTGATATTGTACATACTGGAGGAAATTATATGACTGATGGATTGGGTATTTCCGCCTCTACAGATATAGTATACACCGAGAATTCCATACCGGATGCAGATGTAGATTCTTTAATGCAGGACTACTATGGTATAGAGACATATCATGTGGTTGATGATCCAAATAATACATATATCGACCACATTGATTGTTGGGGTAAATACCTAAGTACAACAAAGGTAATGATCAGAGAAGTCCCCGAGAGTCACCCTCAATATGATGAAATTGAAGACGCAGCAGAATATTTTTCTAATTCATTAAATAAATGGGGTGAGCCATGGGAATTATTCAGGGTCTGGACTCCTGGAAACCAGCCCTATACTAATTCTTTGATCCTCAATGAAAAAATTTTTGTACCTATCACCGGTGGTAGTTGGGATGATGAAGCACTGGCTGTTTATGAAACTGCATTTCCAGGCTATGAAGTTTTAGGCTTTTTAGGTAGCTGGGAATCAACAGATGCACTGCATTGCCGAACTAAAGGTATTCCTGATCTTCAAATGCTTCAAATTATCCATAACCCATTAAATGATGGTTCAGAACCTGATATTAATGGATATTCATTGGATGCCTTATTTGATGATCTGAGTGGAACTGGGATAATTGAGGATTCTATGAAAGTATTTTGGAAAACGCCTGGAGCAGAGACTTGGGATTCTCGTATGCTATCTCGCTCTAGTATACCCGAAGAGCAAAATGTGTGGACAGGTTCAATCCCAGCGATTGTAGATTCTGGTTCGATACAGTACTTTGTCCAGGGTGCGGATTCTTCAGGCCGAATTGAGAAAAGCCCCCTTGCAGGTTGGCATACTTTTTTTGCTCATCCAACTGAAGCCTGTGATGAGTGGCTGATTGGTGACCTTGATAATTCAGGAGAACTAAATATCATAGATATATTGCTGCTGTCGGAAATTGTCAACGACAATGGATTTGGTATCTGCCCGCAATCTATTTCAGATATAAACAATGATGATCAGACCACAGTTGTAGATATAGTTTTTCTTATAAATATTGTCTTAAATCCCTGATTTAAAATATTATACTATAATGATAAAATATTATTTCTTGCTTAGGCTAAAGTAAAACAACTCCTAAATTCGCCAGCTATTTTTTAGGATCAAAAGTGAAAATAAAAGTAAAAAAAGAAAATGACTATACAAGGGAACTAGAAATAGATATACCTTGGACCGATCTTGAATCTGATTTTGATGATACAATCAAAAAGTTCGGTAAACAGGTCAAGATGCCCGGCTTTCGATCTGGCAAAATTCCAAGAGATAGGTTATTAAGCCAGTTTCAGCCAAATATAGAAGCTGAGTTTATGGATGCGAATTTTCAGAAATACTACCTTATGGCAATTCAGCAGGAAGGATTGATACCTGTAAATAAAGCAGAGATCAAGGATGTTCAATTTCGCATGAATGAACCTTTTACTTTTAGCGCAACCTTTGAAATAGAGCCTGAATTATCCCTTCCGAGATTAAAAAAGAGAATGTTATCTGTGCAGCGCACTACCTACGTTCATGATAATCAAGATATTGAGGATGCGATCATGCAGCTTAGGAAGTCCCATGCTACCATGACAACCGCTGAAGAAGGTGCCATTGAAGGGGATTACCTAATATGCGCATTGCAGAAACTGGATGAGTCAGGTGTCCCGATCATTGGTAAAAAATTTGAAAAGCAATACTTACGGGTTGGAAAAGGTTCATTTACTGATGATCAAAAAGATAAAATGATTGGTCTCAAACCTGGCGATACCACTCGCCTGAGATTGCCAGTAAATGAGGATGGGGAAGATGCTGATTATGAACTTACTGTGAATAATGTTGAGCGCGAGGTCCTTCCTGAAATAAATGATGAATTCTTTAGACGGATCAATCCCGAGCTAGATTCCGAAGAAGCCTTAAGAAAAGATGTTGAGAAAAAAATACAAGAGAACTTTGAAGAACGTTCTAAAACTGCATACGAGCGAGATATTGCAGATGCGCTTATTGTAAAGGTCAACCCATCTTTTGCTCCATCAATGGTTGAAAATTATCTAACAAACCTTGTTGAAGATGTGAAGAAACAGAACAAAGGTGAGCCAATGGATGAGGCAAAAATAAGAGAGCATTATGCTCCTGTTGCAGAAAGGAATATGAAATGGTATTTGGTAAGAAATAAGTTAATTGAAAGTCAAAGCCTAACAGTTTCAAAAGATAGTATCGAAAAAGAAATCCAAAGGCTTGTAGATCGAACTCCTCAATCCAAAAAAGAAATCATAAAATTTTATAAAAAACCAAGTAATCGAAAACATATTGAGGATGATCTGATGGAAAAGATAATCTTGGAATACTTAGAACAATTTGCTAAAGTTAAAGAGGTGGAAGTATATACTAAAGATCTCCGTGGAAAAGAACATGCATATTGATGAAAAAATATTAAATCAACTTGTCCCAATTGTTGTAGAGCAAACAGGTCGTTCAGAACGTGCCTTTGATATATATTCTCGTCTGCTCAAAGAAAGAATTGTTTTTCTAGGAACGCCAATAGAGGATTCTATAGCATCCCTTATCATAGCTCAGTTACTTTTTTTAGAAGCTGAAGATTCAGAAAAGGATATCTATCTTTATATTAACTCTCCTGGAGGAATAATCACTTCAGGTATGGGTATATATGATACGATGAATTATATAAAGCCAGATATTGCAACTATATGCTTAGGGCAGGCAGCTAGTATGGGCGCTTTTTTATTAGCAGGCGGTGCAAAAGGCAAACGTTCAGCGTTACCAAATTCTAGGATCATGATTCATCAACCCATGGGTGGCGCTGAAGGCCAGGCCACTGATATCAAGATACAGGCAGAAGAGATACTGCGAATGAAAAAACAATTGAATTCAATTCTAGCCAAAAATACCGGACAAACTCTAAAAAAAATAGAGTCAGATACAGAAAGGGATAATTACCTGACATCAAAAGAGGCTAAGACCTATGGTTTGATTGATTCTATTCTTACAAAGAGAAAATGACTAAAATTAAGAAAGGGAAAAAGCCAGAAGTAAATCTAGATTCTGAGCTTGACCAACCGCAAGCCGGCTTTAAAGTAACACTTCAAAAACCTTCAAAAATCAAAGCCTATCTTGACCACCATGTTGTCGGCCAAGATAGAGCTAAAAAAGCTATAGCTGTGTCAGTATACAATCATTATAAGAGAATAATTCACCAGTCGTACTTGTCAGATGTTGAGTTAGATAAGAGTAATATTCTTATGATAGGATCTACTGGTACCGGGAAAACGTTAATTGCTCAGACCTTGGCTCGATTCTTATCAGTTCCATTTGCTATAGCAGATGCTACTACTTTAACAGAAGCAGGTTATGTGGGTGAAGATGTAGAAAATATACTAGTTAGATTGCTCCAAGTTTCAAATTATAATCTAGGTGCAGCAGAAAAAGGTATAATCTATATTGACGAGATCGATAAAGTAGGCCGTAAAAGTGCCAGTGCGTCAATAACTAGAGATGTGAGTGGGGAAGGAGTTCAGCAGGCCTTATTAAAGATACTTGAGGGTACTATTGCGAACGTACCGCCTAAAGGGGGTAGAAAACACCCCGAACAAAGCTTAATACCCATTAATACATCAAATATACTTTTTATTTGTGGAGGGTCATTTTCGGGCTTGGAAGAGATCATATCTAGAAGGGTTGGAAAAGGGGAGCTTGGTTTTGGTGCAAAAAGAAGATCAACTCAAAGAGATATCAATGGAATTTTTAAAGACGTAAGGCAGGAAGATCTCATCACCTATGGATTGATACCTGAACTTGTTGGTAGGCTACCTATACTTAGTACTTTGGATACCTTAGATGAGAGCGATTTACTACGCGTATTAGTTGAGCCAAAAAATTCAATAGTCAAACAATACCAAAAATTATTTTTACTTGATGGCGTAGTCCTTGAATTTCACGCCAACGCTCTAAAAGAGATCGTCAAACTTGCAATTAAGAAAAAGGCTGGTGCTAGAGCACTCAGGTCTGTCATGGAAGAACATTTAATGGAAATAATGTATCAGCTTCCTGAAATGGAAGGAATAGAAAGGGTTATAATAACCAAGGATACTATTCTGAAAGGTAAACATCCTCTATTTAAAAATATTCAAAACAGAAAGTCAGCTTAGCTATTTTAACAGGCTTAACTTTATGATGTCCCTCAAAGAGCCTACCTTGAACTCTAAGAAATAGATACCTGAACTTAATTTTGATGCATCCCAATTAAGTTTGTAAACGTCACTTGCATATTGCATATTCGTCAGGCTCTCAACCATTCTACCGCCAAAATCAAATACACGCAACCTGACTTTATCATTATTGTTTTCAGGAACAGAAAATTCAATGGTGGTTCTTGAGCATAGACCCACCATCCTTCACTGTTCTTTGTTGTGGTCCATCCATTATGCTCGCGCCAACCTTGAAGGTGGTTACCTCTATTAATTGTTGTAATCCTTTCACCACTTGGTTGTAATACTATAAATGGTTCGGGGCTTGCTAGGTCCGATTTCAAGAATGAAATAAAAATTATGGAAATAAGGAATATATTTTTTGTATTATTCATAGCATATATCTGATTTTTTTTAATTAAGCAAAGATATATGATGCTTTAGTCATTATATTTACTGCTTCTATCTTGGGCTGAACTTGTAATTAAATCAATGAAAATACAAATTTTTAGATTATCATTAGTTTTTGGAATAGCATTTTTCCTTTCTTCATGTGACTTTTTAAAAGAAGAAGAAGAAACACAAGAACAGCAACCAGAACAATATACAAACACATTGAGCCAAAGCTTGGGCGGGGCTGAGGGCGCTATCACAGATTATTTCTATAATTTTGAGAATGATGTGAATGCAACATTCTTTCGCTACAATCCAAATCTTATGGCAAACTATAACACCTATCTAGATTACTATAGTTTATTTGGCGAGGACCCCACCAGGATGAGCTTTAATACATTTCCGAACCATCTACTTGCAATGACCCCATCGGATGAATCACAGTTTACTGAGAGGAATTACATTGATTCTTTATCGGTTGCTGATTCAGTTGTATATGATTCTGTGCAGATGACATCTACTCCATTTAAGAATTTAGAGTTGCTCCAATGGAATTTAGAGGCAGAACCTTCTCTGCAGAGATATAAGCTTGTTAATTCAGATTGGATTGTTTCAGATACTATGCTCTTCTACAATGACACATTTGATGTAAGTGCCTATTGGGCAGTTGTTGACACGCCATTTATTGATGATGGACTATTATTTGTGGACTCATCTGAATGGAATGATACAGACTATGTATTTATTTCCGATGAGCAGCTAAGGTTTTTGAACACATTCGACTTTATTAAGCAACAACTTAGTTCAGACTCATTGGTGTTTCGTTCTAATACAGATTGCAATGATAATGGTGTCTGGGATGAATCAGAAGAAACTATAGATGACTATAATGGCAATGGTATATATGAGGTTTTATATGAGTATTCGGATAACAATAACAATGGTGAATATGACTCAGGAGACGATCTGATCCAAGATTACGATGGTAATGAGGAAATATCTGTAGCATATGAATTTCAGGATAGGGGAAATGGGGTATGGGACCCAAGAGAACCTTTCTATGACATTGATTCTTCTGGCACATATGATTTAAATGAGCCCTATCAAGATCGTAATTGCAATAACAAATGGGATGATGCGGAAGTATATGAAGATAGTGATGGTTCAGGTAGCTATACAGAAGGAGAGTCTTTCACTGATAGAGGCAATAATCTTTACGACAACGATGAAGAATTTACTCTTAAGGATGCAAATTCAGATGGCACAGCAGATACCTTACTCTACTCTATAGGTGATAAACCAGATAATTTGATCGTAGATTGGATCGACCCAAATTCTCCACAGGTTATGCTCGAGATAGGATTAGGTGATGATATTACTAGTAGGTGGGGCACAGTATATACTGATGTTATTGAGGAAATAGATTTTTATGACCTAAAACAGCAATTTGTCAACGACGTGGACTCCTTGGTCACTTTATTTACAAGAGAAGAGGTTGGCCATATCAATAATCCAGGCGCATCACTGTCTCCAGATGATTATTATATCACTAAATCAGAATGGACCAAAACAGCAGGGGGTCAAACTGAAAGGTTCTATAACTACCATATCTTTCATGAGCCAGCGCATTTAAATCAAATAATCTATCCATCCTACTTTTTACCGGTTGGCTTCTATTTTAGTCCTAATACTATTGAAGATGGATTCTGGCACAAGAAAAATTTAGAGAGTGAGGTGCTATATTACACTTCAAATGGTTATCTAAGAGATGGTGAAATGGTTGATACTTCCTATTACGACACAACAGAGATATCAGTATACTTTATCGAAAAATCCTATCAAGTTGAATCTGCAAGTGTGACCGTTCCCGCTGGACATCGGGCAAGCATGGATGAAGCCGCGCCAGATACTACATTCTCAGACTGTTTCAAAGTCACTCAAACTATTACAATGACCATGGTTGGAAGTGGTGTTGATTTTGGGCAAAGAACCATTTCGTGGTTAGCTAAGAATAAGGGCCTTGTAAAAAGCGAGGTCTACATCAGATGGACCGAGCATCCCTATGATTCTGATTATACACAAAATAATAGTTACCTTGATACTTTGAACCAGGCTTGGGTTGGCCTTAATCGTATAGAGTTAACCTCGGTTGATATTCAAGCTGAAAGTGGGGTCTTTAGAAAGCTGACCCAACCGGTCAAATCCTTAAGGTTGAAGGATATAGGAGACCACCCCGACTTCGATTTTGATCCATTTTACATTAATACCCAGAGTGGTATCCAGACATTAGACCTAAGGGAGCTAAGTGAATGAGAAAGCCCTTCAATACTCTATTTTTATTAGTATTTCTCATAACATTTTTAAATGCAGGAACTGATGGTACAATTCGTGGGAAGGTCACAGATGATGAAGGGGCACCTCTTCCTGGGGCAAACATATATGTTCCAGAAATAGGTACAGGTGCAGCAGCAGATTTTGACGGAAACTACATTATATTGAATATCCCTGTTGGGCAATATGATGTGGTCTGTCAAATGATGGGTTATGCAAAAACAACTACTACTAATGTCAATGTTGTAATGGACCAAACGGTTTGGCTTAATTTTAAAATCCGACCTGAAAATGTTGAAGGTGATGAGGTCGTTGTCCTTGGTACACGTCCTCTTGTAGAAAAGGGCACCACTTCAAAAAAGGTAACCGTTGATAAGGAAGCTATTCAGTCTCTGCCAATACGTGACCTGACTGAACTGTATACACTCCAGTCAGGCGTTGTTAAAGTTGAAAGTAGAACGAAATCAGTTCCAGACCATGAAGAACGTGGTATTGAAGAGATACATGTTAAGGGAGGCAGGTCTGGTGAGATCGCGTACATGATGGATGGTATGTACCTACGAAATCCTATTTTTGGATCGATAGGTTCAGGCACAAGGCTTAATTTATTTGCGGTTAGGCAATTTGACTGGCAGCCTGGGGGTTTTAATGCAGAGTATGGAGACGCTCAATCAGCGGTCTCTAATTGGCATACAGCTGCGGGTGGCAAAGAAATAGAGTATCATTTTAAATATGAAACAAGCCAAGTTGGTGCTGCTATAAACTCAGCATTGGGTAACGACCTTGAAACAAATAATTATGACCTGAATCGTGGCTATACTGATTTTAATTTTGGATTAGGTGGGCCAATTATTGGAATACCAAAGCTTACTTTCTGGGTCTCAGGTCAATATACTATTGAGGACAAGTATAGTGTCTATGAATTTGATGATAAAATATATAGAGGATCAAAATATTTTCTTAATGAATCTGATCTCGACCTTGATGAGCTGCAGCAGAACAAAAAAGATCTTGTTTATCCCTGGGATGATGTAGCTGGGTTTAGAGGTTTTGGGTTCGATGATACCTGGGATGTGTTTGCAAAACTGAGTTATAAGTTTACAAATAAGCTTCGATTCCATGGATCGTATTGGCAAGTCGCAAATCATAGACAGGCCTTTAATCCACGGTATTTATATTGGGATGAAGGAAGAAATGAACTTTTTCGCGACACATACAGATATAATTTTGAGATGAACCACTCTGTTACCCAAAGCACATTCTACACATTAAGGTGGTCGAGATTTACTCAGGACCAGTTTCAGGGTGTGAGATGGAGAGATAATGATAAAGATGGTTATCCTAACTGGTTTGAATGGAGGCATCCTGCCGGGTATAAGCAAATTTCAGATCCTGAGAATAAATACGTAGTGCCTTATTCCATAGGAGAAGACGGCGATACAATTCGATATACCAATGTAGATGAGAGAAGTGGCTGGTACCATGGCGCAAAGCCCGGACTTTGGAATTGGGAGCTTGCAGAGGATTTTGATGACCAAAACGGTAATGGAGTCTGGGATTTTGGAGAGCAATACACCGATGTTGATGGCGATGGAGTCTGGGATGGTCCAGAATTAATTAAAGAATTGATCAATAAGGATGGAGATTACTGGCTGGAGCCAGAAATGTATGAAGATTTTGAACCATTTTACGATTATGAAAGTATAGATCTTCTTTGGCAGAATGTTCCTGGATATTACGGTACGCCAAATAACTTTAGCTTTATTCCAGGATTAGCCAACCCTTACTATTACATGCCTGATGTAACTGGTGTAGCTTGGGATGAAGGCAGGACATTCGGAGGCCATGATACTTTTTATGCGAGTTCTACTTCGATTACCGATGAAGTTCGTTTTGACATTACTAGTCAGCTGACTAATAAGTGGAAGGTCAGAGTAGGTGCAGACTACAAGTCCCATAAGCTTAATTTTTATGAGGTAAAATATCCATGGTTAGGTGCTGGCGCTAAGATTCAGACCTTCGCTGAGTATTGGCAAGATACCGGACCGGATGGATTGCTGCTGGGTGATGAAGGATACGAAGAGGCCGATGCTGGTGAAAATAATGGTAGATGGGATGAAGGTGAAAAATATACTGATGCGAATGATAATGGTAAGTGGGACGATTTTCGCGAGCCTGAAGAATTTTCAGCATACATTCAAAATACTTTTGAAGTGCCATGGATGGTAATTAACTACGGTGTTAGGATTGATATGGTTGATTACAATTCCCAGGTCTGGTCCGATACCCTAGGTAAATTCAGTCCAGGTAGACCCTGGTTTTATTCTGATCTCAATGATAATGATATATGGGATAAAGGAGTAGAAGAAGCATCAGATATTGCCGGTTTAGCAAGGCAAAAGATTATGCTGAAAAATTCAAACTGGTCTTACAAGATCAGTCCCCGTATCGGTTTTAGCCACGTTATTACAGACAAATCAACTTTTACCTTCAATTACGGTCTTTATTTCCAAAACCCTGTTTATCAGAATGTTTATCTGAATACAAATAGTTTGGAAGACCCTGAAGAACTTTTTGAAGAAGGAGAGGGCGCAGTAGGTAATGCTACTATGAATGCTCAAAGGACCCAGCAGTATGGAGCAAGTTTTAATGTCCAGGTTGGAGAGAATTGGGCATATTCCTTTGGAGCTTGGGTAAGAGATATGGATCAATTGACACGCTATAATAATGAAAGGTCAGGTGTATACTCTTATCAAGTCGCTACAAACGGCGATTATGGCTCTGCCAAAGGTCTTGACCTCACATTAGAATGGCGATGGGCATTTTTAGGCTCCATGCTTCAGTATACTTATTCCATTGCAAAAACAAATAGTGAGTATGCATGGGCAAGTATAAGTGGGCAATATGTTGATGCTCCTAGTCAAGAAAACCTTGCTTATTATGACCGTCCTCATGACCTGACTTTTTATCTTTATACATTTTTGCCGTTTGGCGTTCAGGCTGGCCTAACTGCCTTTTATCAGAGCGGATACCCTTATACTCCTATCATTTTTAAGGGAAAAGACCCAGCAGAAGATCTTAGGCATCCAAATTCAAAGAGAGGTCCGGCCTATCGAAATGTCAATCTTTCGTTCTCAAAATACCTTGAAGCATTTAAGCATAAATTCGCTATCGGCTTGAATATTTTCAACATTCTGGACATTCGTAACGCGTGGGATATTTATGCATTAACAGGTAAGCCAGATGATCCAGGAACCTATTATACAAACTATGTAGGATTGCCTGGCACGGACCCTAATGGGGCCGGTGTTTATGCAGATAAATCCAGTGCCTACTATGATAGACCATGGCGCCTTTCCACGCCAAGAGAGATAAACTTTTTTATAAGGATTGATTTTGACTAATACTTTCAAACATATACCCATTACCTTTATACTGGTTTCCATTATTTTGGCAAAAGATGGTAGCCTTAAAGATGCGCCGAGTCAGCCAGATCCCTTCAGAAGGACTACGACAGCTAAAATTGGCGATAATCCATTTCCTACTAATCCAATGAGTGACAGAGCAAAAGGCTTTATTGACCAGGGTCGTGTAAAAAGCGCCATAACTAATTATGGTAGTGTTATCAATTGGGATGTCCACCCATCTGGTATTTGGGGCGATTATTCATATTTACCTGCCGTTTCATTTATAGGTGCTGTACCTGGGCACAAGAATACTGCTCATTTTTTATGGGAAAATGTAGAGACAGTGGTTGACGAAGAAGGGTTTCCTCTTTACAGCATATGGGAGTCCTCAAGCGCATATGATGATTGGTATCCAGTTTCGGGTGACACTAGTTATAAAGGCATATTATTTGACCTAGGTAATGATGATGGGTCTTTTAATCCGAATAATGAAGTTTCCTCAGTAGATGCTATCAATACTAATAACCAGTATTACTTTAATGACGAGGATAGAAAGATCGTGCTTAGTACTTTTGGGGATTCTGACCCAAATAAAACAACTGCGAGAGTTGGCTTTATTTATCCTTGGGCTCTTAGACCTGCATTAATTAGTAGAGAATCTCAATTCGACTTTTATGACTATGGTGAAGATCTTGAAGAGTGGACAGACGATGATGATTACGTATACTATGGTGCAAATGCTGCTGAATCTCATTTTATCAGCACAGAATACAAAACAGATTGGCACGCTTCTACAATGGCCAGAACTAATTCGCATCAGACTGAATACAACGCAAGTGATATTTTTGGGGATACGCCTTGGGTCTCTGGTGATGATACCTACCCTGTATTAGCTCATTCAGCGTATTCCAATACATGGCCTACAAGCATGAATATGACGACTGGTCTAATGGAATCATATTGGCCCGGATGGTGGTCACAGGATTATAATGTTAATCTTCCCGGTTGCTCCTATTCAAGAAAAGATCCCAATTGCTGGGAAGAAGTACCTGGCAGATTTGTTTCTGATATGGATGTCTATATGGAGTTTGATGATCGATGGTCCCATAGAGCAAACAATGTCAACACCAATGATAAATACGAGCAGACAGGTTATCCAATGGGTCTCCGTGTCAAAGCGACTGCTCATTCTTACGGTGTCTCATATGCTGAAGATATTATGTTCGTTACTGTTAAAGTGCGTAATGAGAGTGGCGACTGGTGTGCAGAGGATGAGGAAGGTAATCCAATTTTAGATAAAGACGGCAATCAGGAATGTGGTGAGGCGATGATCATGCCGGATGGGACAAAGCTCAATCGAGGCAAGGGATTTGACTATAGCGGAATGTCTCTGGGTTTTTATATGGATGCTGATGTCCTAATGGGTGATTGGGCTGGCTACAATGGTGGTTTACATACAAATGACGATGATTTTATGAAGTACTATTGGGAGATCTTTGAAGTGAACAATGATCGTATGTTGATTAGTATGGCTATGATCGGCGACCACGATGGACTTTCAGGAGTCGCCGGATATACACTTGATGAACCATCTGTTACATCTCATCCAGGAAATGAATTTGGTGTGGTAGCTACTCAGTTACTTGATTCGCCAAGAGCAACAGATCCTGTTGACCTTGACCTAGATGGTACAATCGATATTTTCCCAGGAGAGCCATTAAAAATGACTGATTGGCACTGGGTAGACTGGTACCAGCGTCCTGGAGTTGTGTCTCCTGAATCCAATTCAAGTAGTTGTTATGCTGGCTATGAAGGCTGTCCAGTTGCAAGAAATAAAGAAGAGATACTATACAAATTGATGGTTGGGGACACCTCAAATCTAAGCGAAGGTGAAAAAGCTTGGCATTTTCATACTCCAAATCCTGGAACAGATAGTGGCGACGAATTAAATCCTCATTTCGATTCTGTTGAGGGATTAAAATTAGAGTCAGTTTATGAAAGAGACCCTGAAGGTTTGGATTGTGTGCTAATAATGAGCTGTGGACCTTTTGATCTCCCTGTAGGTAGGGAGGTTCCATTTTCATTCTGTATTATTTTCGGACAAACTGAAACAGATTTGATAAATAATGCAAGGTTTGCACAGGTCATGTATAACTCACGTTACCAAGGGTTTACACCTCCCTCTAGGCCAACTGTGCATGCAGTCACTGGGCAGGGTGAAGTAAATATTTTCTGGGATGACGCTGCTGAAGAGTCCAGAGATGTAGTTACTGGTTACGCAGATTTTGAGGGCTATAAAATATATAAGAGCGGAGATGCTGGCAATACATGGGGTAATGCAGAAGACATGATCTATGATACAGATGGTATTTTTGCAGGTTGGAGACCCTACCAGCAATATGACCTCTCTGCGCAAGAAGACTCTCTCCATTGTGTCTACGAAAGAAGTTTTGATTGTCCTGAAGAATTGTCACGAGGGCATGCAATCAATGGTCAGGATCCTTATTTCCCTTGGTTCAGCCTTGGTAATGACACAGGCTTTGAGAGTATAAGACTAGATGAACCGGTGGTTGTTAACGGGGATACAATGCACTATATGTTTAAAGATCAAAATGTTGTGGACGGCTTGGAATATACTTACTCAGTGGTTGCCTACGATATGGGTGTTGAGCCACCTTTTGAAGAAATCTATAATGATGTTGGCGATGGCCAATATGTAGTTCAGGTCGACACAAATTATTCCAATCCTGACCAATGGGCAAGCCCTGATGGTTATGCATCCATTGAAAACTCTAAAGGGACCACTGTCTTAGACCGAAACTTTGTACAGGTCTACCCTGGAGTAATGCCTGTCGCCTCTTTAGGGGATGTGGGCGTTGTACCAAACCCATACAGAGTAAACTCGGGCTTTAAGGAGGGAGAGCACTTGCGGCAGATCAGGTTCACAAACCTGCCAGCTCAGTGCACCATTCGAATATTTACATTGACTGGAGAAGCTGTAGGTACTATTGAACATGATGACACTGAGTCAGGTAATGCATGGTGGGATATGAGAAGTATCAATAACCAAGAGATCGCGCCAGGACTTTATATTTTTCATGTTGAACAAGTTGGGCAATCAAGCGACCCATTTATTGGCAAATTTGCGGTGATACGATGAAGAGAATACTGATACTTCTTTTTCCTGTTTTGCTATTAGGTCAATACCGTGATATCCCTGATGTGGTCACTAAAGTGGCTACAGCAGCCGGTGGTTTTTTAAAGTTAGAGACTTCCGCTCGAGCGATTGGCATGGGTGGTTCTTTTGTTGCATCAGGTCGTGGCGTCTCAGGTATACCCTATAACCCTGCGAGTATTGGTTATATTGAGAAAAGTGAGGCATATTTTTCTCAAGTTAGTTACCTAGCAGGTATCACACATGGTGTTCTAACCTATGGTACACGAATGGGCCCATCTAATTTTGCAGGCCTTCATTTATTTTATCTTGATAGCGGTCCTATGGAGGTAACAACAGAATTATTCCCAGATGGAACTGGTGAGGATTTTAAGGTTTTATCGCTATCTGCAAGGGCGACCTTTGCTCGCAATCTTACGGATCGTTTAAAAGTAGGGGGATCACTCAACTATATCAGCGATAAGATAGCTGAGACCCAAATGCAGACGATCTCTTATGATATTGGTTCTAATTTTCAGACGGGTATTTATAATACGGTCCTGGGTATGAGTATTACTAATTTTGGTCCTGAAGTACAATATACAGGTGAGGATCTGAGTGTACAGGTTGCAGATACCATTGATGTAGATGGTAGTTTGCAGAGGATCACAGATAAGTTTCCCTTACCACTTACATTCAGGCTAGGCATAGAGAATAAGGTAATGGGTCCTGAGAGTCCATTTTTAAAGAATGATAAGCATAGCTTGATCGTTAGCGTAGATGGTATCAAACCCAGCGATTATGTTGTCTATGGAAGTATGGGGCTGGAATATGGTTGGCAAAATCTTGCTTTCTTAAGAGCGGGGACACACCTTAATCATGATACTGCAGGTTTAAGTCTAGGTGCGGGGGCGAATGTTCGCTTGGGTAAATGGGCATTGACCATTGATTATGCATTCGTTGACTATGATATTCTGAATTATACAAACCAGCTAGCCATTGGACTGAAATTTTGATAAAACGAATTCTAACTTTTTCGGCAATCATTCTGTTTGTTGGTCAAGGCTATCTCTACGCCCAATGTAGTGCTAATGCTGGTAATGACATTTCCATCTGTGATGGAGATGGATCATCATCTAATTATACTCATCTTGATGGTACTGGTTCTTCAGTAGAAGAAGGCGACGTCAATTATGAATGGACCGTTCTCACAGTAGTTGGTGATGGTAGCGATGAGGAATCTCTTGTCATCACTAATAGTCAGTCCGATGAAGCCGATCCTCGTTTCAAATATCCAGATGAATTGGCTGAAGATACAGAATTTTATGTCCAGCTTAGGATATATGATGAATCTGGGTCTTGTGAAGATTTAGATACTGTAATTGTATTTATTCAATCCAATATGTGTCCAAGAGCAGTTGCGGGTGATGACCAAACGCTCAGTAACGGTTGTGTTTTCACAGCGCAATTTGATGGATCTGATTCAGAAGACCCTCAAGATGAATCGATCACTTATCAATGGACATCTCTAGATGGGTTTGATAGTAATTTCAGTGTTTCGGATTCAGTTGTAGCGGTTTTCAACTTTCCTACGACCGATCAAGATCAAATTTTTTCATTTAAACTCACGGTGTCTGATGCGGTGCAAAGTGTCTCTGATACCGTTAAGGTTTTCTACCTAGATAATGATGCCCCTATATCCAATGCGGGTAGTGATATTAATACCTGTGAATACCAATTCTCACTCACTGCCTCACAATCTTATGATGTGAACTGGAATGAACTAACTTATAATTGGACCTCTTTGGATGGACTGACTATAAATGATGCAAATACTAATAAACCAATGGTTATAAGTCCATTAGATTTAAGTGAGGCCACGTCTTACAGGGTGGCACTAGAGGTGAATGATGGCTATTGCTCAGATCATGATACTGTTAATATCACGATACAGGCTAACTTGTGTCCTGTTGCAGATGCTGGTGAGACAAGAAGAGTGGCTAAATTTGAATCATCGACGATTACTCTTGACGCAGGGAGCTCATTTGACCCAGATGGAGAGTCTGTTAGTTATGAATGGACCACCCCAAGCGGATCGATCGTATCAGACCCTACTATTTCAGTATCAGATCTAGACCCGATCAGTCGCTATTCTAATTACATGTATAGTCTAAAGGTAATGGATAGTGAGAATGCCATCAGTTATGATACTGTTGAGGTTATTTTTAGTGATTTTTCTGCACCTGTAAGTCCAGCAGTTTATGCAGTTGCAAGTCATGGTCAGGTGCTTGTATCTTGGGATGCGTCATCAGAGGCCTCATATGATTCTTTAACGGGTTACTCAGATTTTGAAGGGTATAAGCTATATCGTTCAATTGATGGTGGGATAACCTGGGGAGGCGACAATGATAAACTATATGATTTTAATGGTGAATTTGTTGGCTGGATTCCTTACGCGCAATTTGACTTCGATTATGAAGAAGACTTTTTTCATTGCATCTATGACCATAATGGTGAATGTGAATCAGAAGAAACTCGGCAAACATCAATTGCTGGTTTAGATCCATACCTGCCTCGATTCACTCTTGGAAGTAATACTGGATTAGAGTATTCATATGTTGATTCAAATGTGATCGACGGAGTGGAGTATACCTACAGTGTAACAGCTTATGATATGGGTTTACCTAGGTTTCAACTATCTCTCACAGAGACCGACTCATCAGGTATCTTCAACGCTGATACTATCTGGCCTGTTACTAATCCTGGTGAATTTTATGGCCCTGACTCAGTAGACTTTTACGATGAAGCTGGTAATTGGATCAGAAAAGATGCGAACCCGTTAAGAGGTTATCCTTTTCTAGAATCAGCAAGAGGTGATTCAGGTGATCATAATTTTATCACAGTTGTTCCAGGCTATACAGCACTGGATATCTCTTTCCCGGACGCCAGTGATATTGAAGCTCTATTTACTTCAGATATTTTTAATGTAGGCACAGGAGACAGAGACTACTTTATTGTTGATAGAACAAAAATTGTTCAAGATAAAATTAAATATGAAATAGAAGCAGACCAGAGTAGTTCTGCAGTAGATGGCATGGCTTGTGAAGATCCGCGTGTGTTTGGATATGTTGTTCAAGATAGCTCAGGTCTCCCTACTTCTACTGTAACATATTATGAGGAAAATCTAAACTTTTTTGAAAAGGATTCGATCTCTGGTCTACCAGGTACAATTTATGAAAATGGGTCATACGTTGTACCAAATTATGATATTATAACCTCTGTGGGTAGATGGAGTGATCAGTTCAAAGGTATTCGCTTTAAGATCAAAAATAAAATTCCTCTGGATGTATCTGCAGTTCCTCCTGTAGCCATTGATACATTATTATGGTCATGGTCAAGTCCGGATAGTGTTGCTATGGACAGTGCTAAGGTTTATAATCTGTATTTCTCAGTTTTACCATCTCTATCCTATACAAATGTAACCAGTTACCTTAGAAGATTGAATTTCGACTATAAGCTAGAATTCTTTTCTGAGCCAGATAGTGGTACGGCAATATCTATCACTAATACCTCCGGCCCAGGCAAAATGTATTTCCCATTTAAGATAACCAATGTCTATACTGGTAAACAAGTTGGCCTTCTATGTAATGACTATGGGTCTGAAGATGCGTCTCCAATCGATTATGGTAATGGAGCCGCAGACTATGTATGGACGCCTGGCGAAGATATTTTCATGATCAAAGATTCGCTCAGAATTGCTGGTGCATGGGTAGAGGCATATAATTATAATATGGACCTATTTCTTCCTATTCCAAATAGTGAGAAAAATAGGAAGGCCTATGATGATGTTAAAGGTTACAATCAGGGGGATACTGTTTTCTACCAAGGAACCTTATGGCATGCTAAAGTTCCAACAGATCCTGGTACTAAACCTCAGTCTGTTTTTTCAGATCAAGATGACGATGGATCAAGAAACAATCCTTGGAGGCCAGCTTATCCCTGGAAAGGCGGTGAGCAACTCTTGGTCAAACCACATAAATTATTTGTTGATGGTGATAATTGGTTCTCAGATATGTCTAAATTGGGTGAAGAGGTTGGCATACCCGATACTCTATGCCTCGATTCTATTAAGGTTGTTCCTAATCCATACAAAGCTAGCTCAAGATTTAATGAGACCCCAAACCAGCGTAGGATTCGATTTACTCATTTGCCAAAAGAATGTCTCATATCAATATATACCATTTCAGGTGAACACGTGACCTCCTTTGAACATCAGGAACAATTCGATGGTAATGCCTGGTGGAACTTAAGAACCGGTAGAAACCAGGATGGTCCTGAGATAGCACCAGGGCTATATTTATATGTGATCGAGTTCCCAGAAGAAAAAGAATATTGTATTGATACATATGATGATGAAGGTGATATTCAAGGCAGTTTAGAAAATGATTATTATTCAAACAGCAAATACGATAATAAAAGACTTACTAAAAAGACCCAGTACCATATTGGCAAATTTGCGGTGATACGATGAAGAGAATACTGATACTTCTTTTTCCTGTTTTGCTATTAGGTCAATACCGTGATATCCCTGATGTGGTCACTAAAGTGGCTACAGCAGCCGGTGGTTTTTTAAAGTTAGAGACTTCCGCTCGAGCGATTGGCATGGGTGGTTCTTTTGTTGCATCAGGTCGTGGCGTCTCAGGTATACCCTATAACCCTGCGAGTATTGGTTATATTGAGAAAAGTGAGGCATATTTTTCTCAAGTTAGTTACCTAGCAGGTATCACACATGGTGTTCTAACCTATGGTACACGAATGGGCCCATCTAATTTTGCAGGCCTTCATTTATTTTATCTTGATAGCGGTCCTATGGAGGTAACAACAGAATTATTCCCAGATGGAACTGGTGAGGATTTTAAGGTTTTATCGCTATCTGCAAGGGCGACCTTTGCTCGCAATCTTACGGATCGTTTAAAAGTAGGGGGATCACTCAACTATATCAGCGATAAGATAGCTGAGACCCAAATGCAGACGATCTCTTATGATATTGGTTCTAATTTTCAGACGGGTATTTATAATACGGTCCTGGGTATGAGTATTACTAATTTTGGTCCTGAAGTACAATATACAGGTGAGGATCTGAGTGTACAGGTTGCAGATACCATTGATGTAGATGGTAGTTTGCAGAGGATCACAGATAAGTTTCCCTTACCACTTACATTCAGGCTAGGCATAGAGAATAAGGTAATGGGTCCTGAGAGTCCATTTTTAAAGAATGATAAGCATAGCTTGATCGTTAGCGTAGATGGTATCAAACCCAGCGATTATGTTGTCTATGGAAGTATGGGGCTGGAATATGGTTGGCAAAATCTTGCTTTCTTAAGAGCGGGGACACACCTTAATCATGATACTGCAGGTTTAAGTCTAGGTGCGGGGGCGAATGTTCGCTTGGGTAAATGGGCATTGACCATTGATTATGCATTCGTTGACTATGATATTCTGAATTATACAAACCAGCTAGCCATTGGACTGAAATTTTAATTTTTATCTCTGTCC
>CACEUX010000015.1 GCA_902562835.1 uncultured Fidelibacterota bacterium | reverse complement strand
GGCAAGGGTTTTTCATTTGTATTTAGATCTAAACTTATACTCTTTTATTACCTTCCAATCATCTATATCATCCGAGGTATATACCAAAGCTACAGATGAAAACCGTATACTTTCATCTAAAGATATTTCATCTATTTCTGGATTTTTCTGACCCAAATTGCCATACGCCAGACTCATATGAGGATCAAAATTATAATTTCGATATGCTTTTAGTTTATCATTTATTCTAGATTGCAGGGAATTAAGAAAGATATTTGGCTTGAATTGAATGTAGAGTGACTTCCATGGGGTATCTCCAATAGATACTCCCAGTGTATGAAGGTAAATAGGGTCGTGGGTGCTTATTTTTTCAAAAAATTGGAAAGTTGATCGTGGATCAATATCTATCCGACCAAAGAGTGTGATATGGGGAGAAAAATTTGGAAATGAATATGTTCTACTATATACATTTATGATCTGTACATATTTGGGTCTATTTTCCTTCGAAGGCATCAACCAGACTGACCAGCGATGATCCATTATTTCAATATCTTTTTGATCTCTTCTATTTTTTTATTTGCCTGCTCAAGATCTTTTTCAGCACCCGTTTTTTTTAGGCTTTTTTGGAGGATGAAGAATATTCTTTTTTGCTGCACGAATATGCCTCTCAATTATCGGGTCTCTTAATGCTAACTCATCAAGTGGACCAAAATGTTTCTTGTTACCATACTTTC
The DNA here is from genome assembly GCA_902562835.1 of uncultured Fidelibacterota bacterium. Taxonomy (GTDB): domain Bacteria; phylum Fidelibacterota; class Marinisomatia; order Marinisomatales; family UBA1611; genus CACEUX01. Next base: position 37,385 of record CACEUX010000015.1, on the reverse strand, counting down.
CCAGTGCTCTTACTGAATTAGTTCTCACACCACGTGATTTGTCTAATAAGAGGTCTACAAATAATGCTAAGGTCTCTGGTCTCTTTTTTGCATATTTTCCAAGTTGGTTAACAGCCTCTGGTCTTGCATCCCATGTTGTGCCACCGTATTCAACTAATTCTTTCAGACGCTCATAGTTGATATCATTGACAACACTTCCAAAATATGAGATCGCAGATCTTCTTATTACATCATTATGAGAGTCAGTATCCAGTAAAGCCTCGACCCTTTTCCTTGCAGCGGATGTATCAACAGTCACCAATGCCCTGAATGCATCACTGATACTATAATATTTTTGGTCAGTTGATATAACATCCTGAAGAAAGGCACTTACCTCTTTATCGCCTTTGTAATTTTTTAATGCACTCCATATTGCTCTTCTTACTCTATTGTCCTGCCCCTCTGAGATTTCCATGAGTTCTTTTGCGTACTGCTTAGGTTTTAGTTTAGATAGTCCTTGGATAGCCTCCCTGCGTACACCCCAAAATGGATCTACACTGGCAGCCTGCAACAATGCCATTTCTACACTTCTTCTTCCTTTTTTATTTTTAAGTACATTTATCGCTGCGATCCTATCAAGGACATGAGGACCTTTTTCAAGTTGCAATATCCATTCATTGACAGGCTTATTAAACGTGAGCTTACATGGTATTCGCATACCTGAATTAAAAATGACAAGTTCAGGTCTCATATCAACTGGTAATTCATATACAACTTCTTTTTTATCGACCCAGACCGTATGTAGATGCTCATCAACTCTAACTTCAACAGGCATCTTAAAGAGCCCAGTCTTTGTTGTATCCTGTATTTGTTTAATTTTTAATTGTACGGTCCTATTTCTCTGATTATATGACCATTTTACATCATATTCTGGGTACCCTGGTTCATAGACCCATTGCTTAAAGAACCAATCCAAGTTTTGTCCAGATGTTTCTTCAATTGCTTTTTTTAGGTCTTGGGTCTCAACGTTCTTGTATTGGTTTACTTTCGCATAGTGTTGGACTGAACGCCAAAATGCCGCATTACCTAGATGATCTTGCATCATATTCAGAATTAAACTTCCTTTAGCATAGACATGTCCATCAAAAAGATCCATAGGGACATAATAATGATCATAAACCGTCGGTCGCGCCCACCTTTTATTTGCATAAAAATAAGATCTCATTTCACCCAAGCGGTCATACTCTCCCTCATCGTGACCAAACTTATTTTCCCGATATTTTCTTGATAAGAATGTTGCAAATCCTTCATTCAACCAAATATTAGCCCAGTTTCTTGTAGTGATCATATTACCGAACCACTGATGTGCCAGTTCATGTGCAACCAATTCATCACTACTGACGTCTGGGGCCCCAAATTGATCATACATGGTACGATCTGTGTTATGGGTCAGGGTGATATTCTCCATACCACCAAACATAAAATCATCTACAATGATCTGATCGTATTTCTCAAATGGATATTCTATTCCTATCTTTTCTCCAAAATATTTCATCATATCAGTGGTCAGGCCAAAAGAGCGCATGGTCTCATTTTTGTTTTCTTCATACACCCAATAATTCACAGGAATATCTTTATAAGAATCCTCAACTTTTACATATTCCCCGACCACATATGATATGAGGTAGGCAACCATAGGAAAGTTTTCTCTCCAGTGCCAGGTATGAGTACCATCACCATTCTCAACAACCGATACCAATTCTCCATTTGACACAGCCTTAAAGCTACGATCTACAGTAAGAATGGTCTCAAATGTTGAACGATCATTTGGATAATCATAAATAGGTACCCAGTGATGATTATCAGTTTCTTCTCCCTGTGTCCATGCCTGCCAAGGCTTATCAGGATATACTTTATCAGGTCTTATAAAAAATGTACCCAATGTTGGAAAGGATGTATAATCTACTCGCACATTTACTGTATCTTTCCAGCCAATGGCCTTGTCCATTGTAATATAGAGCTTACCACCTGAGTGGTCAAATTTGATATCCTTATCATTCATTCTTACCCGGCGAATGGTCATATCATCTGCATCTAGGTTAAATGACCTCAATGAGGAGCTTAAAGGACTAAAAGTATGAACCACGTTACCATATACAGAACCTGATACTAGATTCACAGAAACATCGATCTTAATATGATGAACATCGATCTCTCTATCTCTAGTACGGTGCGATGGTGCCTTATCATCTGCAGCGAATGAAAATGATATAAAAACTAAAAGTATGTATCTCATTATCACCTCTGATTTTTCCTAAGATCATCCATACCGTATTTTAATAAAATATTGTTGATCGTATAATAAAAAAGGGGCCTGGTATCCAGGCCCCTTTTCACATCTAGTTCGTGTGTCCGAACTTATTTCATTAGAACAAGTTTCTTCACACTTACAAAATCACCCGCTTGTATACGATAGATATACATACCGGATGAAAGGCCTTGACCAAAGTCATTGGTCGCATTCCATACGATCTGATAGCGTCCAGGCTCGTGGCTGCCCTGTGCAAGGGTGCGTACGCGCTGTCCCATCACATTGTAGATCTCAAGCGTAACATCTGTGACCTCAGGGATATCATAAATGATATTCGTGACAGGGTTGAACGGATTCGGATAGTTGTTATGCAACGCAAATTCCGTTGGTAAAGAAAGACCATCAATGCCCAGCATCTCACTCACATCAACGGTAATGGTGCGTTCACCACTACTGGATGGCGTGTACTCAAAACCATCACTAGACCATACATCCCAGGTCCAGGTCAGATTCGTAACACCGTTCTCAACTGCCGCATCCGCAAGAGTACCATGTGTCACAAATAGACCCGTGGTAGTTAGCGGAAGATGCATGTAGAAGTCATCCAGGTATACTGATCCGTGGTCATCGCCTGTAGGCTGTAACACTAATGCTCCAACCTGTACAGTGCTCGCACCTTCAGGAACAGTCGCAGTAAAGTCAAGATAATGCCACTCATCTGCTGCAAATGAAGCATCAAATACCTCGGACTGATCCATACCTAGCCAGCCCCAGTCAGCCGTGAAGTACTTTGCAAATAATATGAAAGTATTTCCACCTTGACCGATCCAGTCAGCATTGTGTGACATGGCCATACCGTCTACATAGAACTGAGTGCCTGGAGGTAGAACACCATCATACCAGGTCTGGAAGATGTTGTTCTCAGTATTCTCACCATCATAAAGACCCCACAGCTTTACAGCTGCATTACCATCAAATGGTACAAAGGTATCTTCAGAGTTATACAAGGTCTCGCCTTCGAAGACAACTGTCTGATTATTTTGGTGAGGGTAGCCTTCCCAGCCATCTGGTAGATACTGCCAGCCATTCTCTTGAACGGTCGCTGCATCGAAGCTCTCATTCTCAAGAGGGGTATCTGGAAGTATGTTCCATAGAGTATCACCTTCATGAGGTGCGTAAGCAGCCAGGTAGTACTCTACTGGATCATTGTCAGCGTCCACTGCAGCGGTCCAGATAAATGCTACTTCATCATCCAGGTTGGTGGAGTCAACAGAGATCTCCAGCCCATCACCAGGAGAGATCAGCATCACTGCATCCGGTGCAACGTTAGATAATGTCACTTCAACCTCATTGGTCGCGATACTTTCATGAGCATCATACTGAGCGGTCACATAGTAAGTATATGTTCCCCACTCAAGGTTATGATCCCAGTACTCTGTGACGTTTGGATCCTGATCACCTACATGTGTACCATCACGGTAGATGTTGTAGTGAAGCATATCACGATCGACGGACTCATGAGCCCATACTGGATCGGATACTGGAGGATTCATAAGCTCGACCGGATTCTCTTTCGTGCTTGCAGCTTCCATATTCGCAAATGAAGGAGGAAGGTCGGCAATGCTGGATGAACCCATTGGGTCTACCCAGACGCCATCACCGCCAAAAGAAGCTCCACCACCTACACTAAAGTCAGCGTACATATGCAAGACCCAGTCACCACAGTCTAAACTACCGTAATCAACAGATAGTGCCCATTCCTCTGGAACTGAAACATTATAATCGTACTTGTTACCTGGGAAGTCAAGAACAGCATCACAGCCCATCATATCCATATCAGCACCAGGACCAGCGTTCTCAAAGTCATATCCAAAATCACTGTACATGATAAACACGTCACCGGTAACGGTCACTGGGTTATCTGCCAGAGAGCTTGTCATGGCCCAACCATAGGTATCTGAAGTAGGATCGGCATCAACCAATACATCTTCTTGATACAAGGTATCACCAGGAAGATCTGTCGCTTCATCAGTAGCAAGAACACTTAGTGTGAAAGGCGTCTCACCTAAGTATGCATCTGGCCAGCCACCTGTCCATACGGAGTTGGCAAGACCATTGATCGCATAGGTTCCATTGACTCTGAAACGAACCGCTACGGCACCACTGTACCACCAAGCATTTGCAACTGTACCATCATCATAGGCCAGTTCCATATTACTTGCATCGATCGGCGGGTTCCACATCAGGTGAACATCATCACCATAGTCCATTGCGACCAGGTCGTTTGGACTATCTTCAAGTTGAACAGTTACTGTTACAGGACCAACCACGTCAGAGATCACTGGATCAAAGATACCAGGGATCAGGTAGGTCGCTGTCATAGCAAGACTGATATCAGTAGGCTCTGCTGCGAACAGCACTGTGCTCCACTCTGTGTCTTGAGCACCAGCTTGACCGATCGCACTGTAGTTGTCACCATCAACAGACCAAATGGTAAAGCCTGCAAGTGGATTATATGCTTCTATATCTAGAACATAGTCACCCTCACTGGCTCCGTAACCATCTACCACAACGTAGTAGGTGTTACCAGCTGTCATAGAGACACCTTCTATATAAGATGTCCAGATAGTACAATCGTCTACGCCTGGAGGATAAGCATCATCCGCACAAGCATCAGCGCCGTCTGTGGTCACCGCTAAAGTACCTGCTGCATTCTCATAGACATATAACTTCGTGTCATAGCTTGAGTAACAAAGAGACATGTTCACAGCCATATCACTCTCTGGAGTGATGCTGTAAACTACATCTGGAGCTGTCGCACCAGTATAAGGACATGCCTCATCATAATCATCTGTGTAGCCACTTGTGGTTCCTTCCAAGCTTGTTGGGAGTTCTGTGACCACGGTCGCATCATCGACTGTGTCACCACCCTGACGTGTGTTAGAAGGGGTACCTAGTAAGATCGATGTACCCTGATAAGGAGGTGGACTTGTCCAGTTCAGGAACACATCAAACCCGCTTGAGGATCCTGTCAGATCCGTTGGCTCTGGAACATCTGGTGCTGCGGAAGGGGTAGCACAGGCAACTTCTGAGGCGCCTGATTCTGTTGTACCATCAACTTGAGTGATCATATAACAGTACTCTGTACCTGCGGTCAGGTTCTCATCTGTATATAAGATCAGCTCTGCTGGCTGCCAAGCAGGTGCTGTGACATTCGCAACAACTGAATAATCTCCACCGCCATCTGAACGATGAACATTCCAGGACGAGTTCGCAAGCGGACTCGAGTTAACGACCGTAATCGAAGAAACATTGTTCCCTTCATTGGTCTCAGCTACATACATACCATAGCCATCAGCCATAGCATAATAAGTATAAGTAGAGTCATCATAGCCACCTACAAAACCTGGAAGGGTCAGATAAGAGCTTAGATAGATCTCCATAGAATCACCGGCTGCAAGACCATCACCATCCCAAGCATACTGGAAGTATCCCGGAGGATAGGTCGCTGTTGTGTCCGGCTCTTGTATGAAAGCCATTGTATAGAAGTAACCAGCGTCAAGACCGCCAATATTAGCGATACCGACCGTTCCACGACCTGTCCAACCATCGTAGGACAAGCTAGTAACTGTCAGGTCTGGACCACCACATACATAGCCTTCACCTAGAGCAAAACAAGCAGATGGAGCAGGACCGCTTCCCAAGACAACTGTTGTGTCTGAAGCAAGAACTACTTCCATACTTTGCTCACTCAGCCATGGTGCGGTCTGATCCCACTCAACAGAATAAAGACCATCTGCAAGTGTGAATGGACCAAAAGAAGCACTGGTGCCTGTCCATGGACCTTCTAGTGTGTGAAGAGTGTCACCTGCGTCATTCATGACATAAGCATCACCATCACTGTCACCACCATAGTGACCATCACCATAAGAGTCGAACAGGGTCACAAGAACCTCTGTATCACGGGTCAAGCCGATCTCCTCTAATCTCTCAAGGATCATAGCACGGCTCACACCGCGAGCGCTTGTGGTCACATTGACCTGCTCTTTCTTATTTTCATATTGCCATTCAATATGCTCATCTGCAGTGCCATCAAAAGCCATGGTACGTGCTGTACCCGCTGGCTGTGCTGGCTCCCAAGACGTATAAATACGTTCGATACCACCCAAGGCAGTTAAGCCAGTTGGGTTGGTTGGGTTCATATAAGCATCAACGGTCAATACATAGTTACCATAGGCTGAACTATAGCCATAGACTTTACAATGGTAGGTGCCTGCAGCTGCATCAAAAAGATCCACCTGAGACTGAACACCATCATAATCATCATTGGTCGCTAGCATGGTTCCACAATCAGTGTAAACATCTAGCTGTGTATCAAAATCTGAGCCTACTAGAGAGACCATCAGGTTCTCATAGGCCATATCTAAGGTGAATGTATACCAGTCAACATCACCTGAGTACTCTGTCGCACTTTCTACAGGGGTACCATCTGTGGTCCCACCTGCTGCTACAAAATCAAGAGCAATGCTACAGGAGTCACCTGCATAATAACAGGAGCCATCATTCACAGTGGCGTTTGGATCATAGTTGATCGCGTCTGGATCGGTACATCCTAGGACATCATCACTCTCACCAAGCACAAGAACGCCCTCGTAAGGTGCGCCACCTTCAAGAAGAACTGTACCTGCTGCATCTACGATGCTCCAGGATACCTCACCCTGCCAGGAACCACCATCACAGGTCACTGCGTAAGATCCGTCTTCAAGACATGCAGTTGCTGTATCTCCAAGCCCACTTTCAAGACCAAAAACATCATCGCCAATGTTCAGAACGTTACCGTTCCAGCCATCACCATATGAATCATACATGTTCACTGTAAGCTCGTTCGCATCACATTGTACACCTACGGTGTGAGAACCGAGACCTGTCCAATCATTATTTTCAAAGACAGTCCACTCGGAATCATCAGCACTTGTTCCTGCGGAGGAAGCCCAATCACCTTCGTTACCAGATTCAACGTCTGCATTTCTCTGAATCGTATGATTAGCTGTTCCATTTTCTGTACCTGCAACACTCCAACCAGATCCTGGGTCACCGCCCATATCACCGATTATATCAAGTATGTGATAATTGTCTGCAGTTGCTCCTGCAAAGGTTAATGCAAAAGCATCATCGCCATTGCCAAGATATACAAAACCTGTATAGTCTGCTTCAGCGAGGATCGCTGCATCTGCATCTGGATGCGCTACAACAAAAACATCGCCCGCTGCTAAAATTGTACCTTCAGCAAAGGTTACATTATCTGGATAATCAAAAGAGTCCTCTTCATCACATCCATTGCTACAACTTGAAAGAGAAAGATTATGCATATCATAATCAGCACCGCTATTATTATAGATCTCCAGATATTTATTATAACTGGATCCTTCTGCATGCTCTGAGAAGAAAACAGCTACTGCACTAGGCCAGACGGTGAACTCACATAAAAGATCAAAGTCTGATTCTGCAACTATCTCACCTTCTGCATTATAAAAGGCGTAGGCACACTCACCATCATAGGCGCCAGGTGACCAGGTTGTGTGGACGACATCGCCGATCTCTACGTCGAAGTTGAATGATCCTTCACTACCATCAGCAATGGTAAGATTATCACCAACAAGAACATCATTAACATATAGATCAAGTGAGGCTCCATTCCAACCATCACCATAAGAGTCCACCATGTACAGCTCATACGTCTCTGTACGATCATCTGATGGTCTACGGTCTGGAAAACGGATCTCAACATCATTCTTGCTGGGTCTCGTGGGGCTACTTTCTGCCCACAAAGAGACGCCAAGAGCTAGAACAACTATCATTGTTATCGCTTTTCGCATTAAAACCTCCAAGGGTTATTTATTTAAAATACTATCTATGTACGGTAGGTATGTGGAGTGCGCTTATAAGGAAGAGATCTCTAATATAACTATCTTATCCAAGGCTAAACAATATAGTGCGATGTGTAAATTTTTTGCAAGAACTAAATTATAAAAAAGAATGCGGTCTGCATTAATTCAAAGTAGAGCATAGCCTACATTACATCCATGAAGGTACCGATGAAGATATATCCATAATTGGAAGTATTACAAAATATAAAAGGATCACGATAAAAATGATGACTAAAACATTTAAACCGAGGCCTACTTTTGCCATTTGAGGTATGGATAAATGCCCACTAGATAGCACGCTTGCGTTTGGACCTGTCCCTGAGGGGAGCATGAAAGCACAGGACGCAGCAATAGTGGCCGGTATCATTAGAATATAGGGATGAAAACCGCCTGCCTTTGAAAGGCCTGCGAGAAGGGGTAAAAAAATAGCCGTGGAGGCCGTATTAGAATTTATTTCCGTGATGAAGACCATGGCTGTTACAAAAATCAATATGACAAGTAAAATAGGAATGCCTTCCAAGTTAATGACTCCAGCTACCCATGAAATCAGGCCTGATGATTTAAAAGAGGAAGCTATGGCCAGTCCTCCCCCTATCATCATTGCAATACCCCAGGGAATTTCCTTTGCTTCTTTCCACTCAAGAAGTTTTATACTTCTACCTTCATCATCTTTTCGACCACTTGGTAACAAAAAAAGAAAAAAGGATGCTAAAAAGGCTACGGTGGAGTCCTTAACAAAAGATTCAACCCCCAGTAAACCTGACCACCAGTTCCTGAAAATAAAGCCCATTGCATAGATAAATATTATTAGTGAAACCTTTTTCTCACCGTCTGACATTGGGCCAAGATCGTGGTATTCCTGATCAATAATTTCTGAGGAACCCTTTAGGTCTCCATCTACCTTAAAATATTTAACAAGATAGATCCATGAAACTGGTAGAAATAAAACAACAAATGGAATTCCTATTTTTAACCAATCTGTAAAAACTAGTAAGGGGGCTTCTGGGAATATCTCTTCTACTGTGCTAACAAAAAGCAAATTGGGGGGCGTACCCACCAACGTTCCAGTACCACCTATACTAGCTGAGTAGGCGATGCAAAGCATCAGAGCTGGGGCAAATCTTGAAATATCTGCACCTAGTTCTTGCTCCCGATAGAGTATAGCCATTCCAATAGGTAGCATCATTAAAGTTGTGGAGTTATTGGATGTCCACATTGAAAGTATGCTAGTTGCTATCATAAAACTTAACATTACTTTAGGACGGCTTGTGCCCACGGCCCTTATTGTGGATAGTGCGATACGCTTGTGAAGGTTATTTGTTTCTATCGCCTTAGCAACAAAAAAGGCTCCTAATATTAATAGTACTATGTGATGACCATAGCTACTAGCGATCTGCTTTGCATCCAGTACTCCCAGAAGTGGAAATAATGCTATGGGCAAAAAAGAAGTTGCAAAAATAGAGATTGCCTCTGTCACCCAAAATATTGCCATAAGAAGCGATACTGCTGCCGCCCTCATAGCAAGCGGGTCCATATTTTCAGGTGGTGGTAATACCATTAATAACGTAAAAGCGGTTAAACCAACCCACAGTCCTATTTTTTGTCGCAGTTCCATTATCTATTGTTTACCAAATAAATATTCACATGCTACTGGAGCAATATTGAAGTTGTCGTGACCAATACCTGGTACTGTTATTAGGTCCCATCCGAATTTTATATCTAGCGCTTTTGCTTCGCTATTTGCAGAACTATAAAGTAGTTTTCCTCTAGTGAGGCAGTTTGGACCTTGTTTTCTAGCCATTGGTCCATTGCTTAGGGGCTTAGTACGAGGGCCAAGGTCTTCTTCACCCAAAATAATGGCCAAATCATGCTTAAGCCATTTTTCAAGCGCATTTGTTTTTAGCGGAGCCTTTCGAATACCAAAAGGGTATTCTACATCTTTCTCTGGCAGGGTAACAAAGGCAGGGTTTGCTGCCACAGCCTTTACTACAGGCGCATCTGGCTTAAGTAATAGGTAACGATGAACAAATCCACCACCTGCAGAATGACCAAATAAATAGAATTTTTCTGATGTAAAATCATATCGATTTTTAAGATCATTGAAGAGTGGAGTTATGGCACTAAAAAGCCATTTATCCTCTTTGATGGGTTTTCCTGTATCGGTGATAACACCCCCGACATTGTAAGCATATTCATCTGGAAAATATTCTTTTCGCGCTCCGATAGTTACAACCGCAAAGTTATGCTTTTTTGCCAGGTCAAGCCAAGATCCATGAAACCTCTGGGCGTCTCGCGATGCACCAGGGATTATGATAAGTATGGGAATATTGGCTCTTGCCTCATATGGTATATAAACAATCACATCTAAAGGGTCCCCTGCCCATTCATCAAAAACATAACCCCATGGTGGGACTATTTGAGATATATCATCCCCTTTGAGGTGAACAACATCAATTATGATCAATAGAAATAAACCGATCCTAACTGGGGTCATTTTCAACCCTATCGTAAATTGAATCACCAGAAGGAGCATTTGAGTTTGCAGATTTTTCCAGATCTGGGTAAGGAAGTCGCCTTGGAACCCCACTGATACATTCTGTACTATTACCAGCTCTATCAATGTATAACGGGAAACCAGTACGTCTCCAATCTGAAAGAGACTGCATATTTAGGAACATTGCCTTATACTTCTCATTCATAATAGCTGCTAGGATATCATTGCCACTTATGTTGGAATACCTAGGGAGCGTGCATAAGGTATCAATTTGCTGCCAATTTTGTTCGATGATAGCCAGTGTATTATTTAATGTGCTTAGTGCATCAGATTCCTGACCCAATCCATGTTGGCACTCCGCAATTATAAATTGATTTTCATGCCATGATACCCATTGCATGGCCCAATCATCGGCACCAAATGTATTTGTATTCAGATGAGAGGCATAAGGAGGCGGTAGGGTGTCATAGGGCGCTAGACCAACAATACTATCATTGTAGGTTGAGAAATTACCAGAATTGTATACGCTCTTACCAAAGTATATATCCAGTCGACCATCGCTATCTTTTTTTAATAGATCAACAAGAAGCCTTCCCGCTCCGCCATGTGCCATAATATCATTAAAATTCTCATTAAAGAACTGGTACCATATGGATTCTTCACCATCACTGCCAGACTGGTGAAAAGGTCTCCAATCACCAGAGCCTGAGGACTCAGAGATACCTAGCTGCGCAAAGTTCAATGCTTCCTGGTATGCTTCTACCCCATCAACCTCTGCCCAGTTCAGTCTGATCCTTGCTTGTAAGGTCCTAGCTGCTGAGACCCATTTTTGGGTGTCACCATTAAACGTAAAGTCATTCAGTTCTGAAAAATCCTGCCCCTGCTGGAGGTGACCAATTGCATCATCTATAAGACCAAGTACACTATTGTGAATTTGTTTTTGTGAGTCAAAAATAGGATCTGTATAGCTAGAGTTTACAGCTTGACTGTACGGCAGATTCCCCCATAGATCAGCTGCCGTACTAAAAATGAGCGCTTCCCACATTTCGGCTATACCAAGTAGAACATACTTTTCTTGCTCTAATGCTCTATCCTGAATTGTTCGCAGATCCACCAGTCCACCCGTCCCATAAAGGTCACCCCAGCGATCATCCAACCTCCAGTCAAGAGGCAGACAACGATAATCTTCGGATGTGCTTGAAACGACAGCAGCTATTTGTTGCATAAAGCCAGACACCAGCCGATTAAGATAACCCTCCATAATTCCATACATGGTCACCTGCGATCCAACAAAAAGGGATTCAATAGATATCTGATCAGGGTCGCTTACTTTATTTGGATTATTATCTAAAAGGTCACCCGTTAAAAAATCCTCGCAAGAAACAAAAAGCATCAATACTATCACTATGTAGAGATATCTTAACATATAGCCTACCAATTAAGGTACAAACTGAAGGTTGCACCCCATGTTTGAGGTTGGTTGAAATAATCTTCTCCAGATATCCTATTCTGCATCATATTCGTCTCAGGGTCCCAGCCAGTATATTTTGACCAAGTGACAAGATCCCTGAAGCTGAGCCTAGCTGTTATATTTTCAAAACCTTTGTCTTTGATCTTTTGGTGGTCAATTATATAGGAAAGTGATACCTCTCTAAGCTTGATGTAGCTAGCGTCTTCAATATTATTGATGATATCCTGAGATGTACTCATGTAGCTTGAATAAAATTCCTCATCATACTTTATTCCTGTATCTTCTCCTGGTCCTATGGCCTCGCTACCATTATTTAATAAATTTCCAAAAGTCCCTCTGCCCCATTCTGAAGTTTGTCCGTCTAAATAGCCATACCACCCTGTGCTGTCAAACATATGGTGATATCTTTCTTCCGTGAGCTTATGTGTACCAAGTTCCATAAGTTTATTTTTAGTATAGTTGACTATATGCCCACCATAGCTTATGTCTAGTAATGATGAAAAAGATAGGTTCTTAGATAGTTTAATTTGGTTGTAGATGCTACCAGTCCAATCCGGATTTGGGCTGTAACCTGACCACAAATAGTCTCTTGAAGAACCATCGGAAAATTTCCAATTTAGAACAGGAGTTCCATCTATCCCGACATAGACATCATTCTTTTTCCACTGCCCTGCATATAGAGAATCTATGTTTACATATACAGTATTGCCTTCGCTATCCTTATCTGTAGCGGTGATACCATGTCCAAAGCGCGCCCAACTGTAACCCTTGAACTCACCAAGCGTTCTCCCTGGTGCTGTGAAAGTGAATTTTGAGAGTTGATCCACAGGTAGTTCTAAAGAATATGGATCTAAACTCTTAGCATCATTTGCTGAGACACCCGCCATTTCAAGTAACATATTATCATTTTTTGAAAAAAGAATGCGAGTAGACCACGTAAAATCTTTTCTTTGAACCGGTATGCCTGAAAGGGTGAGTTCCATACCCTTGTTCTCAATTGTAGCTCCATTGGCAGTAAAAACCTCTGAACCTGTTGAAGGTGCTACATCCAAATTGAAAATAACGTCTCGGCTGGTCGCATTGTACATGGTCGTACTTAGCCCTAAACGACCACCAATGATCTCCATATCTAATCCATATTCGTATTCAGATCTGATCTCTGGCCGGATAGCGGCATTTCCTAAGCGGGAGTCTGATACATAACCAAGTACATCATGGTACACACCAGACTTACCAAGGCTTACTTTATTTTGTAAGTATCCAATGTTTTCTGAAACATAGCCAGAATAGATACTATAAACTCCAGGCTGTTCTCCTGCTTCACCCCATGCAAATCTCACTTTCCCATAATCAAGATAGGGTATTGAAAATTGTTTTGTAAAATCCCAAGCACCACTGAATTTCCTAAAAATATGTTCTCTGTCTGATGGGCCAAACGTAGATGACCCATCCTGTCTTAGTGCGGCCGTTAGGTAGAATTGATCAGCAAAATCGTATGTTAGTTGACCAAAAAATGATTGAGACTTAACCAAAGAGATAGATTCAAACACTGAAACGCTCTGGTAGTTTTCCATTTGATAATAGTTAAGTACGTTCTGATCTTCGCCTAGGTTCTTCATTGTTTTAGACCTACGACTATTTAGGTTATGCCCTAGGGTCAGTTTACCGGGTAGTTTGAATAACTTTTGTCCATCCAAAGATAGAATAAGATTTGAATCCCATTCTGTACGATTATTCTGATATTGGAATGACCTTCCTGACCCACCATCTCTATATGTCCCTGTTGGTAAAATATCCTGTCTAGAGTCATTTGTAAGATCAGCACCAAAATTATAGCTTAGATTGCTCCAGACATTTGGCTTATAATCCAGTTTGACATTACCAAATGTACGATTTAGATCTTGTCCATGTTTCATTTCGAACAAAACCCAATATGGATTATTCCATGAATGAGGACCCTCCGGTACATCAGGGTCCGTATTAGTTGGAGAGCTATGATATTGCGTCGTTGGGTTGAGATAGGGTGTGAGATCATAATCTGGTGGCGAGCTCAATAAACCCCTCCCTAGACCATCGGTAGTATGCCCTCTCGATAAATTATTGGTTTTAACCTTAACAAAAGACACGCTGGTAGAGATGGTTAGTTTTGGTGTAATTAAGTGACTGCCCTTAAGACGAACAGAATTCCTCATATAATCCGATGGAATCTCCCTTGTGGGATCATGCCCGTAGGTTGTTTCGACCAGGTCTTGATATTGTGACCATGATATCCAATGGGATCTCTCATATGACCTACCAAACGATAAATAGAAATTAGTTCTATCTGTACCCCCTGATGCGCTGAAGTTTTGTTCATTGCTAAAACCTAGATCTGATATAGAATTGAAATTATCATATATCTTATCTTGTGGATAGTTATCATTATACCAAGGAGCTGAGGAAATATTTAAAGGTCTACCCCAAGAATTTGAAGAGTTTTTAATGGAATCCCCGCCATCTCCTTGCCCGAACCAACTTTGAAGAGGATAATCATTATTCAATGCAGATAGCCCAAATTGAGATTTATATGTAATACTCATTTTACCAGTTTTACCGCTTTTGGTTGTAATGAGAATCACACCATTTGCAGCTCTTGATCCATAAATAGCAGATGCCGCTGCACCCTTTAATACGTCAATAGACTCAATATCATCTAAATTGATATCAGAAGTACGACTTGATGCTTCTGACCTATTCCTTGGACTTTCCAGGTCTACCCCGCTGCCAACGGTTGTGGTCCTAGAGTTGATTGGTATACCATCAATGACAATAAGTGGTTCAGTGTTTCTTGATATAGTCCCTACACCTCTGATTCTAAAATATGCGTTAGTGCCAGCATCACCACTTGTTTTCTTTATCTCAAAACCTGGTACGTTACCTCTCAGTGCTGTAATAATATTTGTTTCACCGGATCGTTCAACGGACTCAGTTTTTACTGATTCGATCAACACACCAAGTTTCTTTTTTTCTTCTATACCTCCCATTCCAGTAACCACTACTGTTTCCAGTCCCAGAACATCACGGCTTAGAATAAAGTCCATTAGCAAAACCTCTTTTCCATCAAACCTAAGCGTATCGGCAGAGGGTTTGTAACCAATATATGTTGCCTGTATAAGTTTAGTTTGGCCCGCAATATTTTCTAATGGAACGGAGAATGAATAATAGCCCTCTCCATCACTGGAACTTCCAAAACCGGTGCCCATGATCTGTACATTCGCACCGGAAAGAAACATTCCAGCAGGATCTTTTATTGTACCAGATATTTGAACGACATCTAGTGCAAGCAATGTAAAGGGAATGAAAAAAACAGAAAAAGCAATCGCCTTCTCAAGCAAGTTTTGTTTCAACTTATTATCTGGGTTTATAAGTTTTCCAGTTAGACTACTTTATTAATGTCATCTTGCCTGTAACCGTATGTTGTCCACTGCTTAGTTTATAAATGTAGACCCCACTAGATGAATGTATTCCTTTATCCGAGGTTCCATCCCAAATTGCAGTATGTGCTCCATTTTTAAGCATCCCTAAGTTGATCTTTTTTTCCAATTTACCGGACAGTGTGAAAATACTCATTGTTATTTCGGATACTTTAGGTAACTCAAATACTATCTTTGTACTTGGATTAAATGGGTTTGGAAAGTTTCCAACTATACTGATCGAGGTGGGTATTACATCTCTTGAAGGATCAATTGATAGCGCTGATTCTGATAGAGGTAATTCAACAACATAACCACTTGGCGTGGTCAAAATTAGCGTAAATGCAGAATCATTTTCTGCTGGATTTAAAAACCCTGATGCATATACTACTCCACTATATCCTCCATAGGTCTCTAATGGAGCGCTGAATGAAGCAACTGATTCAGAGGAGCCATGTGCCGTAATATCCAAAGTGTAGTCACCTACTGGTACCTGTAAGTAACCCTGAAAATCTCCGTAGGCAAGATTTTCAACAAGAATATTACCATCAGCATATATATCAACAGCAGGAGCGTCAGTGACTCCGTGCATTACTTTCAGGGCGAAGCTACCTTCATCCTCTGCTTCTAATTCTAGACCAGATGTCAATAGGTCGAACGGATGGGTCTCATCGCCCACAATACCCGAAGCAACCACTACATATGTAACATCAAGTTCAAGCTCAAATGGGAATGTCGCAATAACATCACCACCTGCTGGAGCTATTCCAACCTCTGTATTTAATGGAATAGTTACCATTTCAGTACTCGCACGATATGATAAACTTTCCAGTGCAATCTCACCATCTAAGTATACATCTACAGTGGGGTAGGGTGAATTATGAATGATCTGGACTTGAGTAGAGTCTACTGCAGGTGTTCCTGGATCATAGTAATATGTACCCATCGAGTCTATGTCAAGTGAAGCGTCAGGGCAATCAGGCTCAGCTCCCGCTCCATTGGTGGTAACATCATTTGTAGGGTCGCAACCATCATAAAAGTAACAAGGTAATACCTCCCATTCACTTGCTTCGTAGGAGGTGGTAATAGTATCGTTCGAACAAGAATCCACGATACAACCACGTGATGCATCCCAGTCACCTGCATTTCCAACACCAATATCAGGTTTTCTCATAAGAACTGCAAAACGTGTAACACCATAAAATCCTGTATTGGTTGAATTAGCAGGTCCAGTTACTCCCGAAACCTGCCAACTTTGGCCAGGGTCATCAAAGGGAGTACCAATTGCATCTATAGGGATACTGTCACAGGCATTGAGTACTTCTTCTGCGTTTTCTCCTGCACCTTTAAAAAGGCCAACAGCATCATCTCCACTTACAGATAATACACACTCTCCTTCAAAAACGACATCTGCTGCATTTTGCAGACTTTCATGGCTGGCATCCCTAGTGAAACCCATGCTTGACCCTGGAAAAAGAGAGCCGGATAGACGATAGAATGATACACCTGAGTTAGATAACTCACTTCCCCAACCATATCCAATGGCACCAGTTTGGGCATGGCCTTTGATAAATGCATATTCGCTTAGATCTATTATCTCTTCAGTTGGGTTATAGATCTCGATATAATGATTATATATCGGATTCTCACGAATGCCAATATACCAAATATTAATAATTGGATCTCCGGCAATCGCTGCAGAAATGGTGCATAAAATAAATGATCGTTTTAAGATGTTGATTTTAATATTATTCAAATGTTGTTTCATTGATAAGCTCCTTTAAAAAATAATTAAAATTTAATTTATAAAATTTACCTCAGATAAGTAATCTTCTTTACTAGAGAACTATTCTGTGTTTTATAGACAATGAAATATAACCCCGAAGTTGCTTGGGTACCATCTTTCCCTGAACCATTCCATTGAAAAATATATTTTGGTGAATCGTATTTAGTTGGCTCGAAGGATGCAACTTCCCTGCCAATTATATCATATATCTTAATAGGGACTTGAACATCTGCATATCTATTAACGGTTATATTCGAACTACCGTTGAATGGATTTGGATATGCTGTTATGCGAGGCGTTAAAATTTGCTGATTATTATTAAAAGTTGATAGGGAACCGATATCTATTTCAACGGTATCAATAGAGATTGCACCAATTGCATCTACTACTGCAAGGGTAAACCTAAGAGTAGTTTCTTCATTTGGCGAAACAAAAGAGGTTATAGCCTGCGTAACTGAATCTATGGTGACAGGTAGACCCATAATCTGTGACCACAAAAAAGAATCAATAGAACCATCTGGGTCATTGCTATTACTGCCATCAAGAATAACTGTTGTTCCAAATTCAACTATCTGATCATCTCCCGCATCAGCAATAGGTGGGAAATTATTGAAGACATTTGGGTCAATATATTCACAATCATCCAAATTCAATCCAAAATAAACTGGAATACCACAATCTGAATAGACCATATCCTCAAAATCATGGTATGCATTAGGTATTTCAGATAAATAGTGATTTTGATAAACCGAGTCACCATAATAGGAACCCAAATAAGCATAAAATATATACGACCTGGATAGTCTATGCTCGCCCTGTACGTACCTGGCACAGTTATTAGATTGTCCTCCAACGTCATACTCTCCAATAAGGTATATGGTTTTGCGATTGAAAAAATTATTCCTTATTTCGATCCTACCTGTCTCTTCCATGTATTCATTTAAATTATCAAGACCGTACTTATAATAGTTAGAGGATCCACAACTGGTTGGAAATACAAATTCAAATGGTGTCTCATCTTCGTCTGCAACCCTTAAACTATCCATATATAGAAAAGATGGTGTGTTTGTTGGTACATATAAGAAATCAACGTCATACTCTTGAATAATATTATTATGAGCGCGTCCGCCAGCACCATAACGGACCACCATTTGAGATCCAGCGGAATGCCCAGTGAAGATAATATTTTCTAGCTCTGAGTTATTCTCAACTAATCGATGGAATATTGTATCAATAACAGAGAAGGCACTTATCTGCGCTGGCCTAGGGTTAGAGCCTGTACTTCTAGAAAGGTCACCCGCATTCCAATCACTACTTGGCCAGAATAATACTGTAGAGTCCAGATCATAATTATTAATATCTTCTTGGAGACAGTATAAGGGTGCAATAATGATAGTTGAGTCAATTTGACCTAAATTTGTTGCAAGTTCATTTAATAGACTAAAGTGTTCTTCTGCATTCCTTCCATCACCATGGATTGATATTATAGCTCGTTTTGTAGTACTAGATACCTCACCTAGGGGTGTATTCCTATAATAGGGCATTTTTAGTACATGACCCTCAACATCATATGTTATTCTATGGTCAGGAATATTTGGCATAGATATGCATATGCCTAAAAGGATTAAATAAAATAGTATCGGTTTAATTTTCATTAAAGTGATATAACAAGATCTATACAATTGGTCTAAAAAGAAGACCTAAAATAATTTTAATAAAAAGGGGCTCAAAAAGCCCCTTCAATTTAAATCAGAAATTATTAACCTAGATATCTACGAAGATTCTTACTTCTCGAGCGGTGTCGAAGTCGCTGGATCGCTTTCTCCTTTATCTGCCTTACGCGCTCTCTTGTAAGATCAAATTCTTCGCCTATCTCATTTAGGGTCATTGCACTATCTCGGTTAATACCAAAATACATCTCAAGAACTATTCGTTCACGCTCAGATAAAGTTTCCAGAGCCCCGGTGACCTCTTCACTCATTGACTCCATCATGATCTTTGCTTCTGGCTCTTCAGCCTCTGCATCCTCAATAATATCTAATAAACTACTATTTTCGCCTTCTTGGAAAGGTGAATTTAAGGAACTATGGCGTCGTGAATATTGCATGGCCATGAGTACCTCATCTCCACTCATTTCAAGTTGGGCACCTATTTCATCACCCTTAGGCTGTCGCTCTACTTCCGCTTCAAGCTTTTCTGCCGCCCTAGTGATCTTTGTGATAGTTCCTACTCTATTAAGTGGTAGACGGATAAGCCTAGACTGTTCTGCTAGTGCCTGCAAGATGGACTGGCGTATCCACCATACAGCATATGAGATAAATTTGAAACCACGAGTATGGTCAAAACGTTTTGCAGCTTTGATAAGACCCATATTTCCTTCATTGATTATATCAGCAAGAGACAAACCATTACCCTGATATTTTTTAGCAACCGAAACTACGAAACGAAGGTTCGCTTCCACGAGTTCCTTCATTGCTCTTTCATCACCATCCTGAATTCTAATTGCTAGTTCAACCTCACGCTCTGGCGGTAGAGGATTGAATCTTCCGATTTCAGCGAGGTACATACTAATACTTCCACTAGAAACCTTACTAGGTTTACCTTTTTTCTTTTTGGTATCTTGTGCTTCTGATTGTTTTGTGTCTGTTGCAGTCTTAGCTTCAGTCTCAACAGCTTGTTGATCTTGTTTTTTTGTTGCTTTGGTCTTAGCCAATGAATGACTCCCGATTCGATATGGTTTATAATACTTTTTTGTATTGAATAAAGCCGGCGAATTTAATGACAGTTTCCTATTTTATAAATAGAATCTTCTGTGTTTCATTAAAATAGTTTGTACTAGCTTGGATGAAATAAGTTCCTGAAGGCACATTCAAGGAGGGAGACCATCCAATTTTACTTTGCTGGCCATTAAGTCTAGGAATTAAGAATTGATCTACTTGTTTTCCTATTATCGAATAAATTGATATATTGACATGTTCTGATGTCTGGCCATCTAAGACAAAGTATACAGACGCATTAAATGGATTTGGGTAAGCAGGAGACATAGTGAATGATAATGGATATATATCATGACCATCTTCCATATCATTGGTGACAAAATCAGGATATCTTACAATTCCGCTGCTATTGATAACAATCATTTCTTCATTGGCTATACCTATCCATTCATTACCATCATTATTAGGTGGTTGGGTCATAATGGAATAGTAATCAGACGATTCGGTGGTGTAGAGTCCATGGCTACCTCCAAAAATAAATAAAGAACCACCATCTGAAAAAATGAGATTTAGTTGAGAAGCACTTGTACCCTCATTGATCATATTGATCACTGCAGTTTGAAATCCAATGACTATGTCTTCATGATATTGTACTTCTTTCATTATATATAGCAGTATCAACTCTGAGTCGACCACATTTGTCCATCCTGAACTTTGCCAATCCCCTCCACCAAAGGTTTGAGGAGGATACAACTCCAACCATGTTAGATCCGTACCACTTTCTGTTATAAGGTCGTACAATATTTCTTTATTCACTGTACCATTATGGATAAATGAATAGGATATGTCATTATGATAGAACATCCAAGGATGTGGATTGGGAACTGAATTAGATCCAGATGTTGCTATCCTTAAATGACCTATACCGATCTTACCAGAATCGGACCCTAGGAGTGCATCAACAGCATTCCAGTAGAGTGCTGAATCATTAGTCGCAGGTGATTCAGAACGATATATGGGTGTAACTGAATCCTGTTCACTCTCATTATATCGCAATAAGGCCCAACCATCTAACATGTACTCTGACTGAAAATAAAATGAATTGAGCTGAAGTTCTATTTCTGCATATTGAGCTTCTGAAACCTCCGAAAATGTTAGATCCGATCTCGCACAAACTGCCCAAAGCCTACAAGCATTCAGAGGTTGCATAACTATAATTACCAGAAGAGTGAATTTTAAAATAATATTCATCGTAATTAAGTTAGTTGAAGTAGACATTGCTTTCAAAAGTTAATCAATCATTCAAATGGATATATTTTTCGACATGCCTTTCAAGTATATCTAGAGGGACTGCCCCGCTACCAAGCACAACATCATGGAAGTCCCTGATATTAAAATCATGCTCTAATTCTTCTTCTGCTCTGTCTCGTAACTCTACGATCTTTAGTTCACCGATCTTATATGCCAAGGCTTGGCCGGGCCAGGCTATATATCGATCTATCTCAACTTGGATATCATTTTTGGTCTTTGCTGTATTTGACGCCATAAAATCAATCGCCTCTTGCCGATTCCAACCAAACGCATGCATGCCAGTATCAACCACCAAACGACATGCACGCCACATTTCATATGTCAGCTGTCCAAACTTGCTATATGGATCTTCATAGAAACCCATCTCCTCAGCTAATTTCTCTGAATACAGCCCCCAACCTTCAACAAAGGCTGTATAGCCAGCATAGCGTCTGAACATTGGTATATTATCTAGTTCTTGTGCTAATGCTATCTGAAGATGATGACCTGGAACTGCTTCATGAATTGATAAGGCTTCCATTTCATATTTTGGCCTAGACTCTAGTTTATAGGTGTTTGCCATAAAATAGCCAGAACGTCCAGCTTTTTGATTACCTGAATAATAATATGCTGTTGGTGAAGCTGTAGCTTGATAATCGGGTATGGCTTTGACTCCGTAGGTTAGTCTGGGTAACCTTCCAAAAAATTTAGGTAGCTGCGCATCTGCTTTTTTACATATCACTCTGTAACCATCTAATAGTTCTTTTTCAGTTTTATGATAAAAACGAGGATCAGTCCTTAAAAAGTCTAAAAACTCATCAAAGTCACCATCAAAATCAGTACTGTTTTTTACAACAATCATTTCTGCCTTGATCCTAGCTACCTCATCCAGACCGATCTGATGTATCGCTTCAGGCGTAAGAGCTGTTGTTGTATAACTTTTGATCTGATATTGATAATAATCCATACCGTTCGGAAGATCGCTACAGGCAATTGTTTCTCTACACTGTGGTAGGTATTCTTCAGTGAAAAAACTATGTAGTGATCGATAGGCTGGATAAACTTCATCTCCTATGATAATTTTTACCCGATCAATTAGGTCTTGCTGTTCATCCAATTGTATAGACTCTGGAAATTCCTTAAATGGCTGAAAAAGAGGCGATTCATCTACATGTGTATCAAACTGAGAGCTGATCTGCTCCGGAACTGCTCTTAAAATAACCTTAGGAGGTAACCAACCCGATACTATACCTCTTTTCATAAGATCAATGGTTTGAGATACTTTTTCAGGGAAAGCTTTCAGCCTCGATAAGTAATTATTATAATCTTTTTTACTCTTAAATGGCATATAGTTGGAGATTCCAGCGAACCCAATTTGGATACCTCCCATCTGATCGATAGGCATTAAGTAAGATTCGAATGCATTACCCTCAATACTTTGTTTTACTCGATCGATGTATAGGTCGTAATTGAGTTGATCTTCTTTATCTAATTCAAATCTGTCTATCAATTCAACTTTTTTGAGTAGTCTTTGACTATCCTCCTGACGCTTGATTACCATTTCGTAAGAGGCATCATTCAATTTATCATTAAAACGATTATCGCCTAAACGAGTCGCCCATTCGGGATTTTCAACAATCCCTTTTTCCCACTGATCTTCTAAAAGTTCATGAAATTTTTCTGACTCTGAGACCTTTCCCAAATCAACTTCCATCTTTATTTTTGTTGAACACCCTGATAGTAAAATAGCAGCAAAAATTAGAGACCAATACATGTGAATTAGAATGTAAAACTTATAGAATATCCTTCAATATTATTAAAAATACCAAAATCAGTGAAAACATAGTCAATATTAATAACCGGACCTCTGGGAATCTGATACTTTACCCCCGCTCCAAATGACAGCCCATGTTCTGGGCCTATCCCAATATTCTCCCCCTTCTCAAGAAATGAAAGTTCATAAAATGTGTGGGATTTCCCAATTCGAAGAAAGACCATATCCATAGCACTATACTCTAACCCTAAGTTCAAGTATTCTGGATTATTATTTGGGTGTATGGCATCCACAGCAAACAGGCACTTCATGTTTGAAGCAAAAGTAAACTCCCTGCTTAAACCAAACCTGAACAATAATGGAAGTGGCCATTTTGCCGTGCCAAGATTTCCGTCGATCCTGTCATTGTTCCCATATATATTTTCATCCACATCAATATCTACTAAGGTATTATTTCCCTCCATGCCAAGTTTTCCACCAAAATTGGATACACTCATACCGATCCTTAGGTCTCTTTTCGTAATAAAAAGTGTTCCAATATCTACAGCAAAACCCTGCGCACTCATTTGCCATATGGACTCTTGGATGAATTTTGTCTGGAATCCAAAAGAAAATCTATCAGTTAATTTTTTTGCATATGCAATTCCCATCGAGATATTACCAGCATCAAATTTTTGACCATATTCACTTGGCTCGGGATCTTGAACGGTCCTTACCATCATTTCATCCATTGTAATTGCAGTAAATGAGAAGCCTAAATTCCCATATTGCCCCATAGGCACGACAGCCGTATTATAGTAGTATTGGGTCTCAACAAGCCAAGGTGTATAAAAGGATTGCACCTCGGGTTTTAAAACATTTACTATGCCAGCAGGGTTCCAATAGAGTGAACTTGCATCATTCGCCACCGAAACATATGCGCTTCCCATTCCCAGCGATCTTGCCCCTGGGCCTATCTCTAAAAAGGCTGCAGATGTAGTAGCTACATTATTTTGGGAAAATAAACCAGATATAAAGGTAACAAATATGAGTACGGATCTTTTCATTATTTTATCACCGCAAATTTTCCAGTATGCTCGCCAATACCTGGGGCATCTATGTGATAAAGGTATACCCCATATGAGATCTCGAGATTATCTCTAGATAACATATTCCAGGATTCAGTACCATTCTCGAACACATCATTATGTTGAATAGTGGTGACCAAATAACCAGATAATGTGAATATCTTGATCGTACATACGCTCGGTAAGTTTATAAAATCTATTTTCCTTGGTCCTCTTCCAGATTGATATTGATGTCGAGGTTCCCAAGAGGCAGCAACGATATAGGGGTTCGGGACAACTGCGATATTATCAAGTTCATCCTTTGCTTGATTAATATCAATACTAGAAGCCGTTGTTGTAAAACTATATACATCAGCCATGGAGAATGGCCTATCTATCTCTATATGAAAGACATCACCTGCGACAGGGTCAATTACCTCAAGGATCGTAGTATCATACAATGTGGTATCAGTATAAACTGTATCTGAAGCTGTGATCGTAGTATCAAATATAGTGGTATCAGATATAGACAATGAGTCTTGGCTGAAACGGATAGATATAAGAGGCCCATCAGCTATATCGGCATATGGTCTTATGGATATCGATTCGTCTCGATCCCAATCTCCATCCTGATTAAAGTCAGATATACGAAATGGAGGTTCATCGTCATGAGTTACATTTTTTACTTTAAATGGTACGGCAGTCCCATAAGAGTCAGCTCCAACTGAATCACCTAGGTTACCTTCAAACTGAAGTTCAAAATCTGCTGGGTAGAACCTTGATACATTCATGGCGATCAAACCATAATTACAATTTCCTATTCTCCACCCTGTCGAATCCTCATTTAAGTCATAATCTTTATCTTTGACAATAATACGCATCCCATCAAATAGTGGATTATCTGTCTCACCATTCATTGTTTGCAAATGATCGAGGTAAAAGTAACGATAACTTACTGCAAATTCTCCTGCATCAATAAGATCTGGGTTTGATATCAAAAAGGTGCCATTTTCGGAAATAACTGAGTAGTCAACTCCATATTCATAGGTTACGTCTCCAGCAACATTGGTCACTGTTACAGGATAGATAGTATCATAGACTGTGCTATCATTCACCACTGTGGCATTAATGACCATTTTTGAATCAATATGATCATGAGAAGCAACAGCACTGCTATCAACATTAATTAATAATGTCTCAATCACGAGCTCTTGGTTTCTAATGCTAAAAGCAAGATCATCTGCGGTTTCAAGAGTATCAAATACAACATGGTATTCTTTACCATCATTTATAGAAAATGGGTCAACGACATCAACTTCAATAGAGCCAGAGCCATACCCTGAGATATGGTTAACAAATTTTTCACCATTAGGAACAGTATTCGGAGGTATATACCCCAGAGCCTGTGGGTTAGGATGAACTATTGTTGCATTTTGACTAAGGTTAACCACATTGCCTTTATAGTCCAGATCAAGAGTAACTGAACACTCTGAGGGCGCTATAGCTTGCAGATTCTCACTAGGTGAAAAACCATTTTCAAAAAAATCTAGGTCATATCCTTTATCGTATGCGGTAAGTGCATAATAATAGGTTTGTCCATTAATGACATTATTTGAATCAACGTAAATATATTGAAGACCACTATCCTCTCCCATATCGAACTGAATTCCATTGTATCCAATCGGATGTGGGCCCATTAATCCATTTTGAAGATCAAAGATAGCAATAGGTTCTTTAAAGGTAATATTACCATAGGCATCAGTAATAGTATATGAATCAATAAATCCTGGATCTGTACTCCTGTAGACCCTATAACCTTCAAAATCTTTACCATAGATCGGGTCCATTGATTTCTCGGAAAAATTATTCCAATAAAGTGTGACCTTGTTATCTCCAGGTACAGCTGTCATGGTAGGTTTTAAGGGTGGTTTTGCAAAGCTATAATCATTATCATAAATATTTTGCATGGTACTTGTATTACGGAGGATATCAGCCATATTCTCGCCATAGACCATTGCGATCGCAAATTTTTTCTTTTCACCAGGCTGCAATGAAATGTAGCCTGAACCATACAAAAATGTTTGGTCTACATTTTGTTGAGGTACTTGAAAAATTCCTGGGGTTAACTGGCCCCACATAACCTCATCATTGGATGGGTAGACACTGGGATAAGGTGCTGAATAAAAACTAGTGAGGCCTATTTGATCTGATTCATCATTATCTGTTACCTCAAAGTTTGGCTCTCCCAGATCTGGAATCCCATTTCCTTCCGTTCCATCAGCATCAGGTCCGGTATAATTAATATGGAATTCTGCGAGTCCATCTGCACCTATATCATCTCTTTCAGGGTCCCAGTCACCATCATTATCAATACCATCAAACTGACTCTCATCTATCATTCCATCACCATCATTATCGATACCATCATTGGGATTTCCAGGAGACTCTAAAAAACTCCAGCCAAAGTATGCAGGCCTGAAGCCTCCATAAGAGGTACTCCAGTTATCATGGTCCCATTGGTACACCATATCATTTTCTGTGTCAAACCATGCGTCATCATCACTAAAACTTGATGGGCCACCTACATCTGCATCACCATACATACCAAAAACAACACTATCAAGAGTATTAGATCCGATATTAGTGATCCAATAGGTCACAATGATTATATCCTCTGCAGCTGGGTGATTCCATTGATAGCCACGCACCTCAAGATCTATACCCAAGCCCCTACGATGGTCATCAGGCGATTCTAATGATGATTCTGGGGTATCATCTAGATCTGGCCAGAATTCATACTCACTATTATAATAATCATCCATTACAAAATAGGATTCTTGATCAGCCCTGACATATTTACCATACTGGCCATTCCACTCACCATCCCAGTCCTCATCTCTATTTGGCCACGTACTTGGCCAGGTAGAGGAATTATCACTCATTGCAAGATTTTCTTGGTTTGGATTAGCATATCCAGCAATAGGTTCGAAACTCCAAGGCGTGCCCTCAGGAGAGACGTCTACTAATCCACGTAAGCCATCGGAAACAATACGTTTTCTATTCCCACTAGTATCAAGGACACTCGCTGCAATAACTGGTGAAAATTCCCATATATAAGAGTGCCCTGACCCAACTGGGTATACTCCAGAAAAGCTACTACTTTGGTCGCCTATTGATCCTTGATTATAGAACCGGCAGAGTACACGGTTTCCAGAGTGATCGCCATACTTTCTATCTTCCCTGCCAAGTATTTTAGCGGCATGTTGATCTCGATCAAAAAGTCTTTTCTTAGGATAGTCATCTGGGAAGAGTGAAATCAAAGGGGAAATGTATAGAAGTATTGATACTAATTTTTTCATAGCGCTACTTAAAAGTAATCGATAGCCCAACCTTGATCTGCCTTGGTGCCGAATAATAAGATGGAACAATAAGAAATTCATCAAGTGTATTTATCATGGGTCCACTAAACTGAGGCGTGTAAGTTGGAGCTAATGAATAAGATGACCTACCTGTATCGCCATAAACTGTGAGTTCATTGCGAACATCGAAAAGGTTATATATGTTCATATGAGCAGAGATCTGTATTGACTTGGATAGGGAGAAATTATAATAACTCCTCATATCAATGTTATAGGTGGAGGGTTTTCGCCCATTATTCTCAAATGATGTTCTCTGTCCATCTGCATTGGTTGTCGTATATGGAAAGCCGCTACCATAGTTGAATACTAAACTAATGCCCGAAACCTTTGTCGGATGATAGGTTGCCGTCCCATTAAGTGTATGCCGTTGATCCCAATCCAGGGGTACTAGCATTTTCTCTGGTTCAATATCAGATTGCTCATCATAAAAAGCTGCTGTTGGATCTGAAGCGTTGCCCTCTGAAATTGAATAGGTATAGTCCAGGTTTCCTGAAAAATTACGTGAGGAGCGTTTGGACAATGCAACCGTTATACCTTTTGAATTAGCATGGTCCTTATTCACGTACATTCCGTAACGGTCACCTGCGATAAACGAATTTTTGATCTCAGTAGAATTAAGGTTTCTTATGTCTTTGAAATACCCAGTGATCTCAAGTCCAATATCCTTACCAAATTGTTGTGAAAAGCCTACTTCATATTGCGTCGTACGTTGTGGCTCCATATCTGCATTACCCATAGTAGAGTTCACGCCTGATGCAGCGGGGACCTCAAACTCAGGATTGTCGTAGATATAGCTAAAACTTGGATTCTGAAAGAAGTGGCCATATGAAAAATGAAGATATCCTTTATCTGTAATAGGAAAAGCTAAAGCAAATCGTGGACTGATCTGTGTTTTGGGGTCTGATTTTCGATACCAAGGATTACCGTTAGCATTTTTTTCCAATCTTTCATCATCTGTCTTAAGATTTGTATAACTCATTTCTTCCTCCGAAATCTGTCCATCTTCATCTGTGTCCTGCCATCTATTTATTGGCTTCACAGGCGACATATAGTTTGGATCTTCGGGATCATTCAAGACCCAGAATTGGGAGTCGAAATAATCATAACGAGCACCGATATTTACAACAATATCATCACTTTCGATCTTGTCCTGAATGAAGGCTGAGAACTCTGTTGGGGTTCTACCATCAAGTGGGTTTCCAGTAAAAGGGTCTTTCATTGACTGGAAAGAATTATGTATAGTATTATCCTCAGGCTCTAAGACCACAGGAATATTCTGGGTCCATGATGAGCGCAATACCGATAGGCTATTATAGGTGATATTTGTCTTTCTATACTCAGTACCACCTTTTAATTGATGCGCAGAATTTATTTGACTGGTGATCTCTGCTTTATATGTGTTTACCTTTGATCGCCTACTGTATATATCCATATATTTACCGCCTACCTCAAAGTTGTTTCCGGTAGCATAATCGAATATCCTCGGGTCAGTATCATATAAGTCAGGGTCCAAGAAACCAGCACCCCAGCCTTCTTCGTAAATGAGATCATCAATGGTCATATAATAATCCTTATCACTACTAAGATGGGTCCTGTAATGATTATCTGCGCTTGAAAACATGACATTAGCGAATGTTGATTGATTTAAAGAAATATCAGTTCTTATAATATCACCTATACGAGTATTGAAAGAATAAGGCCTTCCATCAGGATTCCAGCGATAATCATGTGAATAGCTTTGTGATCTGGTGTCGCTAAACATCCGATTGTATCCAAATTTTATCTTTGAGGTGGCCCTCCAGCTAACCTTCGCCTGATAAGTGGTCTGCTCGCTCCAGTTCATTGGCACCCAGTCAAAAGCATCCTGCTTTCTAAGTGTATCGATCAATGTTCTTAAACTATCTTGATAATATAATGGAGCCCATAAACTATCTGCAGGAACAAGACCATTACCGAGCCCCACTATTGAATCTATTAAAAACATATTCTGTGTCTCTGACCAAGAATATGAATTTGGGTGGAAAATCCTTTCTCCTAGCAAATATCCGTCATTCCTTTTTTGTCTTCCTGATACAAAGAATGAGATCTTACCAGGCAATATTGGACCCTCAATGTTTGCTTTTAGATCTGAAATATTATCACTGTTGAATTGATCTACTTTTGGAAATAAAGGATCTTCAGCTAAGTAGTCGCCTAGATTACCAGATATGCTACCAGAATAGTCCGCATAGTCACCATCTTTGGTTATGATATTAACGATTCCAGACATGGCCTGCCCATACTCTGCATTAAAAGTACCGCTTATGAATTGAAGTTCTTGGATAGCATTATTCTCTATCTCTACTGCTATGCCAGAATTATAAGGATCTGTTACTGTAATACCATCAACCATATAAGAAATCTCTCCACCTCTTCCACCTCGGACATGTATCTCACCCCCTGTGGTTACGACACCTGCCTGTAGTGCAAGTACATCTTCAAACTCTTCAACTGGAAGTAATTCTACCTCTTCGCTACTGATATTAGCCTGTGAATAGGTGACATCTGTCTGGATCATGGGTCGCTCTGCTTGTACCACAACCTCTTCAAGACCTACAGCACTCTCACTCAATTTACCATTGATCGTCGTGGTAAGGTCGACCCTTATTCTCACATCATTCATGATCAGGGTCTGATATCCGATCATTGTAAATCTTAGAGTATAGGTTCCAGGAGGGACTTGCAGGATATAATAATTACCATCCGTATCTGTTGCCGCACCAAGTGGCGTTCCATCAACCATAATATTTGCACCAACGAGAGGCTCACCGGTTTCTTTACTGGTAACAGATCCGGATATTTTACCCGTTGTACCTGCAACTAGGACATTCCCTATCATCAAAACACATATAATAATAGTTTGGATCGGCCCGGTAGTCAATTCTGCTCCAGTGATAGAATAGTCTTTATTCGTATTTTTTGGTCTATTTAACGAACAGTAGTTTTTTAACAGAATGGTAATTATCTGTCTTCATCTCATAAAAATACATTCCAGATGGCAATGATTCCCCATTATCGCTGAGTCCAGACCATTTGATATGGTACATTCCAGCATCCATTGGTCCATTCACTAAAGATGCAACTTGCTGTCCTACCAGATTGAAAACAGATACTCTAACATGTGAATTCTCAGCTAGGTCAAACTGGATATTCGTCTCAGGATTAAATGGATTTGGATAATTTTGATGAAGAGCAAATTCAAAAGGGGTAATACCTGACTCATCTAAGCTGACCTGAACACCAACTCCAATATCAACAGAAACAATATTTTCTCCTGATTCAATTACAAGTTCATCCTCAATGCTCAAATTATCATATACTCCATATGCGCCAACTTTTACGGCTATTGAATCATTATAGCCAGCAAATGCTGAGACATTTCCTCTGTAGGGCGATACAGTCAACCATGTATAGCTATCACCCATCTTAATAGCCATATTATCGATAGCAACACCATATCCCCATTCTCCATCACAATCTGTATACTGAAATCCAACCCTGAATGAACTTACTTCACTTATGTAGGGCTCTAGGTTATACATGTAAGAGGCCCAATACCATACCCCAGTTGCCATAGTAGAATCGATCAAGGTCCATGTCACACCATCATCAATAGATACCTTTACCTTAAAGTCATCTGCATAAGAAGCTTGATCTGGACCGCAAGGTCCAGCGGGATTGGGAAAATAAAGGTCAAAAACTAAGAATGAAGGATCATTCCCAGAGAAAGCAGGGTTTGAGACAAGCATAGGTGTCGCCGGATTAAATGGATCGTCCCCTGCTGCATCATCATTATACAATGCGAAATTCTGTGAACCATCTGGTGGTGAGGGAAAAGGTAGATAGGTTGAAGAATTTTCAGCTGAATCACCTACGGTCCATTCCTCTCCTAGGTCAGGGACATTTGTAAAATCACCTAGAGTGCCATCTTCAAATTGTGACAGTACTAGATCAAAGGCAGCTTCAAGATTAGATAGTTCAATAGAACTAATAGTAAAATCTGCATCAGTTGTATCAAAATTCTCAATATTCATTATTTGTTCTTGGTAATCGCCTGCCATTAACTCATCAAAATTGATGACCTGAGGGTTGACCTGAAATGGCCCCATTGGACTTGCACAGACGACAGATGTGGGCTCAGATTCTCCCTCACCATAAACGGCTGTTACTTCAAAACAGTATTCAACCCCATTTTCGAGACCCTCAACTGTAAATTCTGTCTCATCATACTCAGTGGTCCCTATCTGCACGCCATCTTGGTAAATATTATAATGAGAAAACTCACCACAGACATTCCCCTGACCAGCTTGTCCGCCATAGACTTTTATATCATCAACAAACCAGGCCTCACCATACCCAAGGGTACAGTAATATCTAAATGCGAACATGATCTCACTTCCAGCATATTCAGTTAGGTCAACAGTATTG
Organism: uncultured Fidelibacterota bacterium; assembly: GCA_902562835.1. Classification (GTDB taxonomy): domain Bacteria; phylum Fidelibacterota; class Marinisomatia; order Marinisomatales; family UBA1611; genus CACEUX01. The sequence continues at coordinate 5,252 of CACEUX010000015.1, read as the reverse complement.
AACCAAAAGTAATCACCAATAGTATCTGGATAAGACACATAGACAGAGTCCCAGGTCGCTCCGCCATCCACCGATACATCGAGATAATTATTATTAGATGCATCAGCAGGGTAATTGTATGCTTCGGTAAAAGAAATATAGGCAGCGGTGTAACCGCTCAAGTCTACACTACCAATTAACCTACTATCCACAGGAGCGTAAGCATCTGTTGTCGTATCGGTTCCAGAATAACTAGCATAAGCAGAAAAGTCATCCTCTCCACCATCATCGCAGGGATACATACCACTTCCACAATCAGCAGCCGTTCCATCTGAGTATCTAAACCAGCCGCCCGAGCAATCACCACATATTGTAGTATCATGAACAACCTCCATCGCCTCCACAGCAAGTGAGCAGGATAAAAAACACTCTTCGAACAGAACATCTCCAAAAGATTCTGTCTGATGCCAAGAAAGTTCTATTTTTTCATCATAGAAAAGAGCTTCAACATAAGCTGGAGGACAAAGATCTTGACCAAATAAAGTTGTAATAGAAATTAACCCAAGAAAAAAATGATTTAACGATTTCATCATAAAACTCCCAAATAATCTTTGTAAAATAGTATAATAAGATACATCTTAAGGTCCACATATCAAAATACCGGGTGATCATATAAATTATGCCGTATCTTTGATCCAAATTTTTATAGACATCAACATTTTAGCATAAAGTTATGAATCTAAAAAAACTGTAAATGTTCAAACGCCAATTATACATCATAAGCATTTCAATTTTTCCCCTGATCTTTGGTAATAATATTGGTAGGCCTTCATCCCAGCACACTCCAGATCCGTTTAAAATGAACCAAGCAGCTAAAATTGGCGATAACCCGTTCCCTACCAACCCAATGAGTGACCGTGCCAGAGGATATCTTTTACAAGGCAAGGCACAGACAGCGATCATTAACTATGGCAATTATATTGATATAGAGGTAAATCCTAATGGTGCCTGGGGTGAGTATGCTTACCTCTACGAGGTATCATTCATTGCAGGCATACCGGGGCAATCCTATTCATCGAACTATACATGGTCAAATACAGAAATAATTACAGATGAGGATGGTTTACCGATGTATAGCATTTGGGAGTCTCAGAACGCTTATGAATCCTGGTTTGAAGAAGGTGATACAAATTTTGTTGGCATCCTTTTTGACGCTGAGAACGATGATGGTATCTGGGAACCAGACAGTATTGCCAAAAAGGTTTCCATTAATGAGATTAACGGTGATAGGCAGTGGATGATCGATCATGAATTAGATAAGATCATCATTAGCACAACTGGTGATCTTGATCCAAATAGATCAACATCGCGTATTGGACTCATATATCCATGGGCACTTAGACCAAAACTGATCAGCCGCGAGGAACAATTTGATTATTACGACTATGGCAAAGATCAGCAAGAATGGACTGAAGATGATCTTTATACATACTATGGGGCAAACACAGCAGAGTCTTGTCTATCGTATTACTCTCCAACTTATAATACCGACTGGCACGCTTCAACAATGGCCAGGACCAAAACACATAATACAGAAATTTCTGCTGGAGAACTTTTTGGTGATACTTATGTTACGGACCCAGCAGACACCTATCCCCTACTGGCCCATTCTGGATATGGTTCTACATGGCCAAAAAAAATAAATTCGCTTACTGGAGAAATAGATTCATTTTGGCCTGGATGGTGGGCAGAAGATTATAATATAAATCTCCCTGGTTGCTCCCAGTCCCGTAAAGATCCAGACTGCTGGGAAGATGTCCCTGGAAGATTTATATCTGATATGGATGTCTACCTTGAGTTTGATGATAGATGGGCCCACCGTGGTAATCAGGTAAATACCAATAACGAATATGAGCAGACAGGATATCCCATGGGTCTAAGGGTTATGTCAGAGGCCCATTCATATGGAGTATCATACGCAGAGGATATTCTCTTTGTAACCGTCAAGGTTAGAAATGAGAGCGGTGACTGGTGCGCTGAAGATGAATTTGGAGTACCAATTCTTGATGAATCTGGGGGACAAATATGTGGAGAAGGAATGGTCATGCCTGATGGAACGAAATTGAATCGAGGGAAGGGTTTTGACTATTCAGGTGTCAGCCTTGGATTTTGGAATGATGGGGTCATCCTGACCAGTGATAAATATGGTAATTCAAGCTACTGGTCTAGCGCAGATGATTATATGAAATATTATTGGGAGGTATTTGAACTTAACAATGAAAGAATGCTTATCAGCATGGCAATGATCGGGGACTATGATGGTTATTCTGGTGTTGCAGGATATGCAATGGACCCCAATACACCAAGTCCTGGAAATGAATTTGGTCTAGTTGCTACACAATTACTTGATTCACCAAAGGCAACAACACCCATAGATCTAGATAGAGATGGCGTGATAGATATTTTTCCTGGAGAACCTTTAAAAATGACAGACTGGCATTGGCTAGACTGGTATTTACGCCCAGGTGTAACTCATCCCGAGAGCCTCTCTGGAGACTGTTACGCAGGAACACCGGGATGCCCGCAAGCCAGAAATAAGGAGGAATTGTTTTATAAACTAATGATCGGGGATACAACCAACCTGAGTGAAAACGAACATGCATGGCATTTTCATACTCAAGATCCAGGAACTGATTTACCATCTGACCTAAACCCTCATTTTGATTCACTTGAAGGCATTGAAGAAGAAATGGTCTTTCAGAGGCCGCCCGAAGGTGTTGACCCACTGGTCCTAATGACCTGTGGACCTTTTGACCTTCCTGTTGGACGTGAAGTTCCTTTTTCTTTTTGTATTATTTTTGGCCAAAATGAAGAAGATCTTATCAACAATGCAAGATTTGCACAGGTAATGTATAATTCTAGATATCAGGGATTTACACCGCCAAACAGACCAAAGGTCCATGCAACTGGAGAATTAGGTAAGGTCAATATTTATTGGAATGATGCTGCTGAATACTCCCAGGATGTCGTTACAGGGTATTCTGACTTTGAAGGCTACAAGATATATAAAAGCAGTGACGGAGGGGAAACATGGGGCGACCCAGATGATATGATCTATGATACAGATGGTATTTTTGTTGGATGGAGGCCCTATATGCAGTTCGACTTATCTGCTGAAGAAGACTCCTTGCACTGCGTATACGAAAATAACTATGACTGTGCGCCTGAACTTTCTAGAGGGCACTCTATAAGTGGTCAAGATCCCTACTTCCCATGGTTTGATCTGGGGAATGATACAGGCTTTGACATGATCAGACTACCAGAACCATATACTTTTGATGGTAACACATACAATTATATGTTTGAAGATGAAGATATAGTCAATGGAATTGAATATACTTATTCAGTTGTGTCATATGATATGGGTGTTGAGCCGCCTTATGACATTACTTATATCGATATTGGCAATGGTCAGTATGAGACTGTAATAGATACAAATTATTCAAATCCAAATAAATGGGCTGAGCCTGATGGATATGCCTCACTAGAGAATTCTAAAGGAACAACAATTCTTGACAAAAACTTTGTACAGGTCTATCCAGGTATTGCTCCACAAACCGATCTAAAAAATGTAAAAGTCGTACCGAATCCATATATCTCTGGCTCAAGATTTAATGAATCAGAACACATTCGTAGAATTAGATTCACAAACCTAACCGACGAATGTACCATTAATGTCTATACTCTCTCAGGGGAACTTGTTACAACGATAAAGCACACCAATGAAACCTCAGGAAATGCTTTCTGGGATATGAGGACCATTAATAATCAGGAGGCTGGACCAGGTTTGTATATTTACCACGTCCAATCAGTTGGAAATGACAATAATCCATTTATCGGAAAATTTGCAGTTGTGCGATAAGTAATTATCCTCATAAACTTGATGACTAAAGAAAGTATGAAAAGACAATTCTCTATGAAAAAAATAAGCCCGATACTCATCCTCTTTATCCTACAGTTGTTTGCCTCAGAAACATTAGTCGCCAAGAAGATCGATAATGCAAGAATTAAAATGTTAAATGGAGAATATGCAAAGTTATCGGATTTTAATTCGAATGGACCTATGATCATTAACTTTTGGACTACTTGGTGACCGTTATGTGGAAGGCAGTTGGCCTACCTTGATCAGTTAAATACAAACTTTAAAGATGCCGGTTTAAAGGTACTAGCTGTAAATGCTAATAAACCAAATGTCCTAAAGCTTGTTAGGCCTTACATTGAAAAGAGAAAATATAAATTCCCTGTATCTGTCGACCCCTCTGCAAAACTTGCAAAAAAATTGGGAGTTTTGGGATATCCAACACTATTTATTGTAGGAAAGGACGGGACTATTTTACACAAATCAAATGGGTATAAAGAAGGGTTGGAAAATGAATACTTACAAGAACTATTAAAATATCTCGACAGTGAGAATATTGATTATGGTGATTTTGAGTATGAACGACAGTTAGAAGAAAAAAATGATGCGAGCGTTACAGTAGATTTCTAAATGTCCTATTGATCCGTGTCAATATTGGAAATCATATAGATTTTCCAGTCCCTAGCCCACCTTGTTGACAAAGCCCATATAAACTTCAACGGTTTTGCATAATAGCCAGTACCCTTTATAAAGTGATAAAGCGCTCTCTCAGTTTTGATAATGTTACCATCTTTATCTAATCTATCATAAGTGATATCAGCAACTGCCAGCATATTATTAACTATACCTGTTTCCTCAACAGAGACCGTTCTGAGCACTGTTGAGTAAAAATTTGAACTCGGCGAATTTTTCCAATTCTGAAATATATCCTTTAACTCATTATCAGACCTGACCGTCACTACCCTTCCGGACCCAAAATGAAGATCGATGGGGATTGTTAGGTGATTCAGCATAGCATCAATATCTTTATTATCCACACTTGACATATATTCATTTAATACTGCTAAAATATTTTTTTCATGTTTGAATGGTTTTTGTTCTGTAGCAACGACAATTGTGAGCACAGAAAAAAGTGTGATAAGGAGCCTATTCATTATTGTGAGTTTAATTAGGCTGGATGGCGAGTAAAAACTGGCTCATTCGGAGATGAGATAGATGGGTCAAAACTATATCCCTCAAGATTAAATGCAAGTATGTCATTTTTATCATTGATCTGATTTTGTATTATAAACCGTGCCATCATACCTCGCGCTCGCTTAGCAAAGAAAGATATCATCTTCATCTTGCCGTCTTT
>CACEUX010000014.1 GCA_902562835.1 uncultured Fidelibacterota bacterium | reverse complement strand
GAAAAGAGAATTACTATTTAGCTTTATCTCAGAAAAACCAATAGATATACAATTTTGATTTATAACAGAATAAACCATACTGGATACCCAAAGTTTTCTGACTTTACAATCTGCATCTGTTAAGATTATAATTTCTCCCTCTGCAGATTCAATGCCGAGGGTCAATGCATGTTTTTTAGGGGTCATATATCCCGATATCTTATCTACTGTGATAGTTTTGATTAATGCATAGTTTTCATTTGCTTTAGTTAAAATTTCTTTTGTTGCATCGGTAGAGCGATCATTAACTATTATCACTTCAAGCTTATCTAAGGGGTATTCTTGATTAACCAGGTCCTTAATCAGGCCTGGAAGAACCACCTCTTCATTTCGAGCAGCGATGACAACCGAAACCTTAGGAAGTTCCTTGCTAGATTTTATGGGCATAAAGCTATGTTTAAAAAGTCCTGAGATGATGAACAGGATGAAGCATAGCATGCAGCTTAAACAAGCAACAATAAAAATAGACATAGAGTTATATTGTTAATAATAATCCGGCTATCATAAAGTATAATAACACTCCTAATATATCAACGCTTGTGGTTACAAATGGGCCGGTAGCAACCGCGGGGTCTATATCTAATTTCCTTAAAATGAGGGGCGTAAATGTTCCAACTCCAGCAGCCAAAAGCATCGAAGAACAAATGCTTAGTCCAACCACTAGCCCTAGCATTGGGTCCGTACTTATAAATCTAAAATTTGCAAAAATTCCAAGCATTATTCCATATAAGGACCCAAGCATTAATCCAACTTTTAGCTCTTTTAAAAGAACCTGGATCTCATTACCAATTTCAATTCTGCCAGTAGCCATTCCCCTAACTACAATTGTTGATGATTGTGTGCCAATATTTCCACCCATACCAATTATAACTGGTATAAAAGCAGCAAGAGCTATAACGCTCTCGAGCATATGTTCATACTTCCCAATAATATATGCTGCAACAATACCACCTATCCAGCTTGCAAAAAGCCAAGGCAAGCGAACTTTAGCATTCTCCCAACTTGATTTCAGAAGAATTTCACGGTCTTTTCCTGCTCCTGCCATCTGCAAGAAATCCTCAGTTGCTTCTTCTCTGATTACATCAACAACATCATCGACAGTAACTATGCCCAACAAACGGTTATCACTGTCGATCACTGGAACAGCTAGATAATTATATTGAGCAACAATTTGAGCAACATCTTCTTGATCTGTTTCAGGTCTTACAGAGTGCACTCGTTTTTCCATAATGTCTTTTAATTGTATGTCTGCCTGTGTAGTCGCTAATGCGCGTAGAGATGCGACCCCAACTAATGATCCATCTTCATCTGTCACATAAAGGTAGAATACCATTTCTGCATCTCGCTGATCCTGAAGTGTTTTTAAGGCATCGCCACAAGTAGTATTTTGATAAAGGGTAAATACTTCGGTAGCCATCATAGATCCTGCTGAATCTTCAGGATAACCCATGATTTCCTCAATCTCTTCTTGTTCGTCCTTGTTCAATAGATCAATTACAGATTGAGCCTGCTCTTCTTGTAAAAAGCCCAGAATATAACTTTGATCATTTGTGGAAGCATTTTGAATCAGGTTTGCAACCCTCTTTGCACTTTTTATGTTTAATATTTTCTGAATGAGCGTGTCGTCTAGCTCAACTAAAAACTCTATGGTATGATCATTGCTCTGCATTAGTCCAAAAATCTGGGTTTGTTCACTATCATTAAAATATCTAAATACTATCGCCAGGTCAGCTGGATGGGTCTTTTTAATTAGTTTTATTAGGTTTGTTTTTGCACGGCGGCGTAATAAACGCCCAAATGTGTCTTTAAGTATAGTAACCTCATGTTTGAATAATTCTTTTCTCATAATTTGGCTTCTGCTTGATTTATACCTTTAAAACCATAATAAGATGAAAATATTGCAAAAAGAATGAGCCAGGGTGCAACGTGACCCTCCCATATATAAAAATTATTTTTTTCAAGGTCTAGAAATGCAAAAAGCATAGCCATAGCATTGTTCATCCCATGCAAGACAAGTGCTGGAATAACAGATTTGCTTTTCCAGGTAATAAAACCTAGTAGTACTCCTAAAATATATATCTGTGCAAACCAATAAGGGTTCATGTGGATCATGGAAAAAAGAAGAGATGTAATAAGAATAGCCCGGGTTACATCATTCCAATGTTTTTCTAGTACCTGTTGGAAAAACCCTCTAAAAAGAAGTTCTTCCCCAATAGGAGCAATAATAGCGACTGCTATAAATAATAAAATCAAACCAAGGAGAGTATCAGGTCGTAAAAGACCATTAAGGTCTACAATATACTCTGGTGCTGGGAAAAATGACTGTATCATTCTATCTAATTCATCGGATAAAACAATGATTCCCAGTGACAGCATTATAGTGTAAACTAGAGTCTGATTAGAAATTGGATTTAGCCTTAGTCGTTTAAATATGGGCTGTTGCCTTGATTTAAGGAACCAAAACAATGGAATAACCATGAAGCTCTGTCCAATAATAAAAGAAAGGAAAGTGTAGAACTTTTGAGAAGAATCAGGATTAGATAGACCAATAGCCAGGACTAGTCCACCAGCAATAAATGCTGATAGAATTGAAAGAGCCACAATGCCAAACGCGGCTTGTATACTGAACGGGCTGTTCATAGGAGTCAGCTTCTTTATATTTTGTTTTTAAGACTTACGATAATTAATAAAAAATAAGAAATGATTATTCGCATCTAAAATTTACGGCAGCTAAAAGATTCCAAATAAAAATAAAATTTCATTTGTTATTTCGTATCATATACATAATTACTGAGGCAGCTGAAGCAATATTAAGCGATTCACCCGTTCCAAACCTTTTAATTGTGATGAGCTCCTGAACTATTTTCATCCTTTTATTAGAAATCCCGTGTGCTTCATTGCCAAATACAAAAACTGATTTCTTAGGAAAATTAAAATCAGTTATATCAGTACCTTTTTGACTTGCCGCAATGATAGTATGTGATTTATAAAATATGTTTAAGTTGACATCTACATACAGGTTTATACCGAAATGTGCACCCATAGCAGCACGAACAACTTTAGGATTATAAGGGTCCACAGAGCTGGGTGATAAAGCTATATTTTTTAATCCAAACCAAGAAGCCGATCGCAAAAGGGTACCTAAATTCCCTGGGTCACTTATCTGATCAAGATATATCCATTGTCTCTCTTCAAGATTAATTGAATTATATTTGGGTATTGTGCATATGGCAGCAATGCCGGATGGGGATTGTGTAGAGCATATATTTTTAAACACTCTTTCAGTTACAATTTTAATCTTATCTTTTCTAATATCATTAAATATAGCTGATTCATACTTATCCTTATAGAATGCCTCGGTGCAATAAATACCTTCCACAGTTGATCCCCAGTCTAAGGCTCCTTTAACAAGCCTCGAACCTTCAATAAAGAATTTCCCATAGAGTTTTCGGTATTTTGCGTACCTTAGTGATTTTACCTGTTTAAGTTGATTCTTATTCATTTTGTTCCATGAAGGTTGATCTAAAACCTTATAATCTGTACATAGGAATTTTAGATTCAAAGTATAGATTTATCATTAAATCTGCCTTGGTACGCACATTGGGCTCCGGTAATTTTCACCCTGATCTTCAAGGATATTTTTCTATGAGTAAAGGACTACCTGATTTAAATAAAGACTTTTCTGGTTGGTATACCCAAGTTGTAAATAGAGCTGGGCTTGCTGATTATGGACCTGTAAAAGGGACCATGGTTATTAAGCCATATGGGTTTCAGCTATGGGAGCATATAAAAGAAATTTTTGATGGTATGATTAAGAACACCGGTCATGTAAATGCATACTTTCCTCTATTTATTCCCAAATCCTTTTTAGCAAAAGAAGCAGAGCATGTTGAAGGGTTCGCTAAAGAATGTGCAATAGTAACCCATACGCGTTTAAAAGCCGACTCTGAAAAGGGGGTTGTAGTAGACCCTGATTCAAAACTTGAAGAAGAAATAATTGTACGACCCACATCTGAAACCATCATATGGGCAATGTATAAAAAATGGATTCAGTCTTATAGAGATTTACCCATTCTTATAAACCAATGGGCAAATGTTGTACGATGGGAGATGCGAACCCGGCTGTTTCTTCGAACAAGTGAATTCCTCTGGCAAGAAGGGCATACTGCACATGAAACAGCAGAGGAAGCAGAAAAAGAGACATTAGACATTTTGGAACTCTATCGCCAGTTAGCAGAGGATTATTTAGCGATTCCTGTATATACTGGTATTAAAACTGAATCAGAAAAATTTGCAGGGGCTGATACCACTTATTGCATTGAAGCGATGATGGGGGATAAAAGAGCCTTGCAAGCTGGCACATCACATAATCTAGGACAAAATTTTGCAAAAGCATTTGATGTAACATTTCAGACTCAAGAAAATAAAGAAGAATATGTTTGGGCTACAAGCTGGGGTGTAAGCACTCGATTGATTGGTGCAGTGATATTAACTCATGGAGATGCAAAAGGCCTTAGGTTGCCACCAAAAATTGCACCTGTTCAACTAGTAATAATCCCCATAGTAAAAAATGATGCTCAGCGACAAGAAATTAAAAAATATTTGGAGCCATTAATTGCTCAGTTAAAAAATATCGGAATCAGGGTTTACCAAGACTGGAGTAGTAATTCTCCAGGGTTTAAATTTAACGAGTGGGAAATGAAAGGGGTGCCGGTGCGAATGGAAATTGGACCTCGCGATATAGTCGAGAATCAGGTTGTTTTAGCAAGACGCGATACTGGTGAAAAATTATTTATTGAAAAAAAGGACTTTAAAGAAAATATCATAAAATTAATGAACGACATCCAATCAGGACTATTCGAGCAAGCCCAAAATTTTCGAAATGATAATACACACTCAGTCACCGATTATAAATCATTTCAGAAAATAATAAAAGATGGTGGATTTGTTCGCTGTGGCTGGGACGGAGAACAAGCTACTGAGGCAAAAATCAAAGAACAAACGGCAGCAACCATCCGTTGTATTCCTTTTGATGAACATCAAGAAGGATTGACCTGTATTCTTACGGGTGAACCTGCAAAGCATGAAGTGATTTTTGCAAAAGCCTATTAAGTCATAAAACTTTGATAATTCATACTCCTGCTATTGTTCTAAAATCATTCCCGTATGGTGACACCTCATTAATCTCGAGGTGTTTTTCAAAGGAGCAAGGGAAAATCAGTCTAATTATAAAAGGAGCAAGAAGTAAAAAGTCAAATCGAGCAGCTCATTTTCAACCTTTAAGCTACATCAATTTGATTTATAATTATAAACCACAACGGGAGCTTCAAATTTTATCTAAAGTTAATTTTATAGAATACTGGTCAAAAATATTAAATGATTTACGTAGTCTTACGCTTTCTATGGCAATTATTGAATTGACTGAAAAAACAATAACCGATGAAGATCCCCACCCTAGTTTGTTTTCCATATTAAGTGATGTGTTGAAAGCATATAATAACAAAGAATCAGACCCTAATTTATTATTTTGGTTTTATGAATGTGCTCTTTTAACCCATCTAGGATTTAAGCCCGATTTAGAAACTAATAAATTGCCAGGACTTGTGCTGCCAAACTTAAATGAGGGCCCGAATAGTATTCCTATTTTAGCGAGTTTACTTGCTGAGGATATTCACCATTTGCCTAGTGAATCAATAACAAAAAAGGATAGAATGATAATTAGTGAATACCTCTGGCTATTGCTCTGTTATCATTTTGATGGCCTACAAAAGGTTAAATCAATTTCTGTAATCAAAAAGATTCTTTCAGAATAAATATGTTTAATTTTGATAAACCCCTTAAGCTATTACCACTAAGTTGAATTGTGTATATTTAACTGAAAAATGAAATATCAATTTCAATCAAATCCCGGCGAGTTCTCATATAAACCGACCTTATTCACCAATGCTATAAAAGTATTAGTATCTGTTAATTTTGGGATTTTTGTTTTACAAACCCTATCAAATGCAGAAGGCCTTTTCTTCCCCCTGTTTGGATTGGTTCCTAGGATGGTTTGGTCAGAATTAATGATCTGGCAGCCATTTACATACCTCTTTTTCCATGGCGGCATTTGGCACGTATTGATTAATATGTTTGTATTGTGGATGTTTGGGAGTGAGTTAGAAAGGCTATGGGGGAAGAGCCATTTCCTTAAATTTTATTTTGTTACCGGTGTAGGATCAGGCCTTTTGACAATGCTTTTTAGTCTCCAATCTATAACCCCTATTGTTGGTGCAAGTGGTGCGGTTTATGGAGTCCTCTTAGCTTATGGACTTACTTATCCAAATCGACAGATATATTTATATGGAATTATTCCTATTAAATCGATTTGGTTTGTAATTGGGATTGGCATGATTGCTTTTATGTCATCATTCAATAATATATCTCAAGTAAGTCACATTACACACCTTTCTGGCATGTTAATTGGATATTTAATGTTAAAGAGACCTGTAGAATGGAGTTCATTATGGTTTTCCATAAGAAAAAGAACTTTGGAGTATAGAGTGGTTCAAGAAGAAAAAAAAGCAACCTATAGGCAGAAAATTGAAAAGGACATAGATATTATTCTGGATAAAATTAATAGAGAAGGGTTTGATAGTTTATCCAAGAAAGAACAAGATAGTTTATATAAGGGTAGTCGTTCCTTATCTCGACACAAAAAAAAGGACTAATAGTATTGAATTTTTTGGTGATTATTAATGAATAAAAATTCAGGTACAACAGATTTAGGGACTCTAATCGGTTTGCTTGCCGGGATCAGCATAATTTTATTAGGTATCGTATCAGCAGGGGGGAAAATTGCTTGGTTCTGGAATTTTAATTCTATTTTAATTGTTTTAGGTGGTACCTTTGCAGCTACAATGGTAAACCTGCCATTAAAAGCAGTGACCAATATTTTTAATATTTTAAAGAATGTTTTTAGTTCTGAAGATTATAATTATACTGGAATTATCGAAGAGGTGGTTATAAAAGCGACAAAGGCAAGAAAAGATGGTTTACTAGCGCTAGAAGCTGATCTTTCCAGAATGGAGGACGGGTTTTTCAAAAATGGTATTGAGCTTGCAATTAATGAAAGGGATACAAAACGCTTACGTACATTTCTTAACCTAGAAATGAACAACATTCAAAGCCGTCATATTGCAGGTCAAGAATTGTTCTTATATATGGCCTCTTACGCACCTGCTTTTGGCATGCTGGGGACAGTGTTGGGTTTGATTATTATGATGATGAATTTTACTTCTGGCGGAGGTGATTTAGATTTAGGCGCGGACTATAGTGTAGCGGAAAGATTCTCTGAGCTCTTAAGAGGGATGGGGTTAGCATTAATCACCACGTTCTATGGTGTATTTATGGCGAATATGATTTTTCTACCCATTGGGGGGAAACTAAAACGACGCTCAGAAAATGAGATGATGCTTAAAAATATTGTTGTTGAAGGAATAATCAGCATCCATTCACGTGAGCACCCGATCTTAATAAGAGAAAAACTAATGACCTTTGTCCCTTCCCAGTATCGCTATAATAATAAAGAAAAAGCTTAGGTCTTTAATATGGAACCTTTGCGTCAATCTATTTCTCTTGATGAGCGTAAGGCAAAATCAACCGCCTGGGCGCTGACCTTTGCTGATGTTGTAACACTTTTATTAACCTTCTTTGTGTTACTATTAGTTATGTTAAATGATGCAGAGAAAACCATTAATGTTGTAATTGATCGATTATTAGACCAAACATATGTAAAAATGACGAATGACCTTTCATCTGATAATATTTCTGTTGATCGAGAGACAAAAGGTATTAAGATTACAATACGGGGCAATCTTTTTAAGTCTGCTTCTGCAGATATTGACCCTTTATATTATCCAGTTGTTAACCAGATAGGTAAAATTATTAAAGAGTCTGAGCTAATGAATGTAGAGTATAATGATAATTATAAGACCTTACTTAAAATGATTGATCAGCAAGGTTCAGATTTAAATGTTGAGATAAGATGTGAAGGTCATACAGATGATGAGAAACTTCCAGTAAGTGCTGAATATCCAAGCAATTGGGAATTATCTGCAGCTAGATCCTTGAATATAGTCAGGCTAATGAATGAAGATGTTGGAATGTCAGAGAAATATTTTTCTGCATTAGGATACGGAGAGCATCGCCCAATTGTTGATGTTGGAGCAATTAAGAACTATTCAGATAAAGAAAAAGCCAGAGCTGTTAATCGGCGCGTTGAAATATATTTGGATGCTTTTATAGAAGATAAAGCATATATTGAAAATGAAATAAGTTTGTAGCTTGATATTTACATTTAGTTATTTGTTTGAATCCTCAGTTGCTTGTTTTGGGATAACTTTAAAAACTTGCTCCCCAGGTTTTGCCATTCTGTATTTTTCACGTGCTAATTTTTCAATATAGTCTAAATCATTTTCAAGACGGTTTTTTTCTGCGATTAAAACTTCTTTATTCTGACGCAACTTTATTATATGATTTTGAATTTGGGCTCTCTCTCTTTTGAGTTTGTATAACTGCAGAAGGCCATGGTCTCCAAAAACAAATACAACTAATAAAGTTGTAGCGATTAAAAACAAAATTCCCCTTATGAATCTTTTTTGTGTATCAACAATTTTCTGGCGCAGGACTCTTGGTTCTGTCGCTCGTTTCATGGTGCGATACTTACTCAATTTGGAATGCCTAAATAGCCAATGTTAGCGATTGACCCATTATTTCCTAATTCTTCTTCAATACGTAATAATTGATTGTATTTACTTGTCCTGTCCGTTCTGGATACAGAACCAGTTTTAATCTGCCCCACACCCATAGCTACTGCTAAATCAGCTATAGTGGTGTCTTCAGTTTCTCCTGAGCGATGGGAAATGATTGCCCCAAAATTTGCATTTTTCGCGTGATTTATTGTCTGAATGGTCTCAGTTACAGTCCCAATTTGGTTGAGTTTAATTAGAATAGCGTTCATGCTGCTTTCTTTGATGGATCGCTCTAATCGTGAAATATTTGTAACGGTTAGGTCGTCTCCAACAATTTGTATTTTATTTCCTAACTTCTTTGTCAGTTGTTTCCATCCTTCCCAATCATCCTCATGAAGTCCATCCTCTATGGATATAATAGGGTATTTTTCAACAAGGCTACTAAGATATTCAACCATCCCTATAGAATCTAATTTTTTATTTTCAGAATATAAATTATACACACTGTCTTCAAATAACTCACTTGCAGCGACATCCAATGTCAAAAATATTTCTGAACCTGGTTTTAACCCTGCTTGTAATATCGATTCAAGTATTATTTCTATAGCTTCTTCGTTGGACTTTAGATTTGGTGCGAATCCACCTTCATCTCCTACTGTAGTTGACAATGTCTTTGATTTTAATACTGATTTTAAATGGTGAAATACTTCTGTCCCCATTTGTAATGCCTCTGAGAATGTTTTAGCACCAAAAGGCATTATCATAAACTCTTGAATATCGATATGGTTATCGGCATGGCTCCCACCATTTAAAATATTCATCATTGGCATAGGAAGTATATGTGTATTATTCTTTCCTAGGTATCGATAAAGAGATTTCTTTTCAATTTTTGCACCTGCGTGTGCAATCGCCATTGAGACTCCTAAGATTGCATTTGCTCCTAGATTCGATTTGTTTTCAGTCCCATCTAGAGTTAAAAGCTGATTATCATTTTCTGATTGCTGAGTAGCTTCACAGCCTTTTAAGGAAGGTGCAATAATGGTATTAATATTATTAACGGCAGTCCTTACCCCTTTCCCTAGGTATCTGTTTTTATTCCCATCTCTTAATTCAAGGGCTTCATGAATCCCCGTTGATGCGCCAGATGGTACTGCAGCACGCCCCATTAATCCATCAGTAGTCATAACATCAACTTCAACAGTGGGATTACCTCGAGAATCTAAAATTTCTCTAGCAAATATTTTTTCAATAGAAGAATTCAAATTTTACTCCCGTAAATTAGACAGCCAAATTAGATTTGAGTGTAAACATCATTCAATAGCAATAATATGAAACTTTTAACTTAGAACAATGTATGGTATTAATAATTAAAGTAGTTTAGTGTTTACAGTTTATCAATATAGGCCTCTGGATGAGTCTGAATGGGATCATTTTGTAAGACTCGGTAATAATGGAACGATATTTCATCTTCGGACATTCTTAAATTATCATCCTCAAGGACGCTTTAAAGACCATAGCCTTATAATTAAGAAAAAGGGAAAATTATTTTCTATTTTCCCCGCAGCAGTAAAAAAAATTAATTCTAAGCCGTATCTTATATCTCATCCAGGTGCCACTGTAGGTTCTTTTGTAATACCTGAGAATCTTTCAATTGCTGAGTCTATGGAATTGGTGAAATGCTTAGTTGCATATGCACAAGAGAGGGGGTTTAGCGGCATACGTATTACTTTGCCACCAAACCTATATCAAAGACGCCTTTCAAACTACATGGATTTTGCTTTTTTTAAATATGATTTTAAATATCTTAAGAGAGATATAACTAGTATCTTATTTTTAGAGAGTACACTCAAAGCTACAGTAAACAAATTTCGTTCTTCTCATAAGAGGGCTGTCAATAAAGCAATTGATAGCGGGGTACATGTTGAGCAATCAAATGATCTTTCTTCTTTCTATTCTATTTTAGAAAAGAATTTGAAAATTCGTCATGGGGTGAGTCCAACACATAGCCTTAGAGAGTTAAGGAATATTAAAAAACTTTTCCCGAAAAGGTTTAATCTTTTTGCTGCATTCCTGGATGGGAAGATGATTGCCGGGGTTGTCAATTTTATTGTAAATGATCACGTTGTTCTAGCTTTTTATATCAGCCATGATGAAGCATTTTCTAAGTACAGAGCTGTTAACCTTTTATTTTATACTATTTTTGATTGGGCAATAGATAACAATTATAATATTTACGATTTTGGAACTTTTACAGTTAATGAAAAACCAAATATGGGACTGGGCAGGTTCAAAGAAAACTTTGGAGCCAGCGGTATTTTTAGAGATACAATCGAATTGTGCCTATAAACTTTTATGTCAATTAAAGGCCTAGGTAAACAATCTTTGGTATATGGTCTTGGCCATATTTTAGCTAGACTAATCACCTTCTTATTACTTCCTTTATATACTCACTCATTCACCCAAGAAGAATACGGCGCACTTTCGCTGGCATATGCCTTTATGGGATTTGCTCTAATTTTATATCGATATGGTATGGACACGGCTTTAATGAAATTTTCCGTACAGACAAGTGGCATGGAAAGGACAAAGCATATTACAGTTATTTTGGTATCTCAAATTACAACAGGCGCTATTTTTACCCTTTGCTTGTACCTAAGTAGAAATTATTTAGCATATCTGGTGTTGGGTATTAATAGGCCCGATTGGATGATATATGTTTCGGCCATTATATTCTTAGACTCTCTGTGGAATCTGCCTTTGCTAATTTTAAGATCTGAAGAAAAAGCTGTGCCGTTTATAGTTTTTAGCCTTTTAAATGTTATAACGACCATGGTTCTAAATATTTTATTCGTTGTGCATTGGGGTTCTGGCATTGAAGGTGTATTCAAGGCTAATATAATAGCTTCAGCTATTGTTTTCCTATCAACTACTCCAATTATTATCCGACGTATAAAATTGAAGATGCTTGATAAAGTGATTTTCATGAAAGTCCTTCAATTTGCTATACCATTTCTGCCAGCAGGAATTTTCACTATGGTAATGGAACTATCAGACCGGTATTTACTTGAATGGTTTTTAGGAATAGCCGATGTTGGACTTTATTCTGCTGGGAAAAAAATGGGGATGCTTGGCCTTACAGTAGTAATGGGCTTTAATATGGGCTGGACCCCGTATTTTTTAAAAAGAGGTCAAGAGAAGGGTGCTAAAATTGAATTTGCAAAGGTTGCTACACTTTTTTCTGGCATTATGGGTTATATATCTATGCTTGTAAGCATATGGGTTGGTGAAATAATGCAATTATCAATTTTTGGTCAAACATTGATTGGTTCTGAATTTTGGAATTGTGAGTCAGTTGTTAGTGTTATCCTTATCGGATACTTTTTCTTTGGGACCTACGTTATACAGCTTCCAGGCGTTTATATGAAAGAGATTACAAATTGGGTTCCTATTTTTCGTATTACAGGTGCATTAACATTGATTTTATCATGTATTTGGTTAATACCTATTTTTGGATTCATGGGGGCAGCATACAGTGTGGTCTTTGCCTTCTTGGCCATGAATCTATCAATATATTTTAAAACATATCGTATTTATCGAGTACCATATAATTGGCGTGCAATTTTATTCCCAATAATATTTCTAGTTGGAGTTCAACTTAATATTGGTGACTTGTTGCCCGAATTATGGCTTACTATAATTTATCCTCTGTTATGGTTTTTCTTAGCATTAACCAAAGATGAAAAACAAGATTTAATTAGGCTTGTAAGATGATAGCAATAGTGTCTTGTCACCACTCTCCGGATGACGAAAGAATATATCATAAGCAAATAAAGACATTAATAGAAAAAGGGTTTTTTATTAGATATTACACTCGATCAAATCATGCTCTTGATTTAACAGGCCCGTCTATAGTCCATAATAATATTAATGAAAAAACTAATGTAAGGACTTTCATTGATGAGGTATTTAACGAGCTTGCGAAATTTGAAGATATGACATCTCTTCAAATTCATGAGACAGACCTCCTCCCATTGTTAAAAAAAATTAAATTTCGTTTTTCTCATATTAAAACTATTTATGATATACATGAAAACATGGAGGCGCTTTATAGAACTTTTTCGAAGCGTATAAAGCCTTTGAAAGAAGGTTTGATATTTTTGCGAAAATATCAAGAGAGCAGATACTTGAAACATGTTGACCAGATTATACTTGCGAATGTCCCAATATCAAAAAACCCATATGAGAAATCTGGGGTTCCGATAATTATAATTGAAAATTTTCCTGAATTAAAACGTTTGAACTTGAACTCTATGAAAAAAAATAAATCTATAGTTTATCATGGACATCTTGCACCTGAGAGAGGTCTAAAAGATCTGATAGAGGCCATGCATCGTATAAAAACTGTTCATTCAGATGTCATGCTTAGTTTAATAGGCACATTTAGGACAAAAGAGTTTAAGAAAAAAATCTCTAATATGATTGTCGAATTAAACCTTAAGGATAATATAAATATAATCCCGCAAGTCCCTCATGATGAGGTATGGATGATATTGCAGAAACATTCTATAGGCGTTATTCCATTTAAAAAAACACCATTAACTGAAGAAAACACCCCCACAAAACTTTTTGAGATGATGGCAAGTGGTTTAGAAATAGTTGCAACAGATGTGCCCCCAATCCGCAATTTTGTAGTAGACACCATCCATTGGTCTACACCTGGGGATTCATACTCTATAGGGAATGCGATTTTAAATGCATTTGATCGAATAGATAATTCTCTCAACATTTCCAAAAACCGAAACCTAATTAAACAAAAATATAACTGGGAAAAGAAAAAAGAGCAGTATTCTTCTTTATTTGATCATAAATGAAAATATTATATATCTCACCTGAAAATACTGTTGGGACTTTAACTCTTTGGAAAAAAGAGCACACAAAAAGAAAAAATCAATGTCGAACTGTTACATTTTTTAGGTCTCCAAAAGGTTTTGATGAAGATATTTGTTTAAATCTTCCCTTCAATTTTACCAAGCCGTACTTGTCAATGATGAGAAACATCTTTTATAAGCAATATCGAGGTGCAGAAGGATATTTTAGGGAAAAAGATGGACACCCACCAATTTGGCGCCCTGATGGTTGGCTGGATAGTACTTTCTTAAAGTTAAAAGACCGATTATGGAAGCCAGTCATATATAAAGCTATAGATGAATATGCACTATATGATTTTGATGTTGTGCATTTTGAAAGCGGTATGGATTTTCTTAAAAATGAATTTTTTGTTAAGGGATTAAAAGAGAAAGAAAAAAAAGTAATCTGTCACTACCATGGTGAAGACCTTAGGAGTAGAGGTGTTATGCCTTATATTGATAAAATATCAGATTTAAACCTCACTAACGAAGTTGATCTATTAACAAAACACCCTAACATAGATTATCTGTTTTTACCCTTTGAAACTTCAAGTTTTAAATCAAAAACCTATATAAATGATATAATTCGTATATCCCATGCACCAACAAATCGCTTTTACAAGGGTTCTGAAATTATTATTAATATATGTGAAGCCTTACAATCCGAAGGAAAAATTGAATTTGATTTAATTGAAAATGTATCAAACTCAGTTGCCATAAATCGAAAATTAAAATCGGATATTTTTATTGACCAAGTAGGCAATAAAGGAGGGTGGGGTTATGGTATGAATTCTGTCGAGTCTCTTTCAATGGGGGTTTGTACTTTAACTGAGATGAATGATGTTTATAATTCTTTTATTCCAGATCATCCATTTATCAATGTTAATTCTGAGAACCTTGATTCTGAATTAAGATTTCTTATAAATAATCGTGAAAAAATATTAGCTCAAGGGGAAGCAGGTAAAAGATGGGTTGAGAAAAAACATGATATAAAAAATGTAGCTGATAAATTATATAATTATTATGAAAATTTGGGGTTATTGTGATGATTAACCAGGTATATAGTTCAAAAACTTTATTTTGGTCTAAAGTTATAAGCACACTTCTGTTGCCATATTACTCTTTTTTTAATCTGTTTCGAAAAAAGTACCTATTAGGTCACCTTAAAGTTAAAACAATTCTAGTTACAGAATATCACCGTATTGGAGATATTCTGATGATTATACCAGCTTTGACCAGTCTCAGGGAAACCTTCCCTGAATCTCGATTAATATTATTATGTAATAAGCCAGCTCGGTTATTAGCTGAAAATTTAAACCTGGCAGATGAAATAATTTCAGTCAAGGTCCCCTGGACGGAATGGGGATGGTCTTTATCGAAGTGGTTCAGAATGTGGACTTTTGCTCGAAAACTCTCTAAAAAAGGTATTGATTTGGCATTTGATTTTAAGGGTGATTTACGAAATAGCTGGTTTTTATGGCATACAAATCCAAAGATTAGTTATGGGTATGCAACAACAGGAGGGGAGTATTTTTTTACTAATGCCCATTCAATGAATCAAGGTTCACATCAATCTATTCGTGCAAATACTTTAGTAAAAAAAGCTGGATGTAATATAATTGAAAATAATATATCTAAACCAAACATTAATACTAATGGGGCCATTGTTTTTCATAATGGGGCAACAGATCCAAGAAGATCATGGCCAGTAGCTCATTGGGTTAAATTGGCAAGACTCTTCTCGGTCAAGCATAAAGTATCTGTTGTAAAACTACCAGAATCAGAAGCTTTAATAAAACAATTAAAAGATGATAGGATAGGAGTTGAATATTTTGAAGGAAGCATAATTGATTTTAAAAACTGGTTGAAAAACCAGCAATGTATTATCTCGCCAGACTCTATGGCTGGTCACCTTGCTGCCCATATTGGGATTCCAACTATTTCCATCTTTGGCTCACAAAACCCAAAACAGACCCAACCCGTCAATAACTCAGGTATTATAATAAGACCAGATTCAATATGTGAACATCAATCTGGCCATTGGAGATTATGTAAGAGTTGTATGGTATCAATATCCTCTGAAAAAGTATTTAATGCTACCATAAACCTACTTTCTCGACTAAAAACTGATCAATAAATATAAATATTGGAAATAACAGCTTTCTTAGTAAATTCACTCGATGAAAAAGAATGTCTGTTATTTTAGCAGAAGTTAAAGTTGGGCAATCTATTTATCGAGGAAAATGGATGTTAGTAAAGAGCTTCCATCCTAACCAAAGAACCAAACCAAGGAGGTATCGGCATGGCTGATGTCAACTCAACCGTACAAAACGCAGCATCTGGAGTAGTAGGAGTTATTAAAGCGCTTATAGTGCTGTTCGTTTTCGTTAACATTGTTTATTCCACAGGCTTTGATCCCATTGGTGGAATTGTAGATCTAGTCAATACGTTTCTAGATGGTGGCTTTGCAGGTCTACTCGCTTTGCTGGTTTTTCTCTCGTTTCTGGGATAATAACACAGGATATTGTTGGAAGGATGTTTTTTGACCTTCCTTTTCCTGACAACAGGAGGAAACTATGCTGAAAGGCTTGCAAACCTTAAATGAATGGCTTGGGCAAATCACTGATGTGGCCAAGACATTGGTCGTCATTGGTATTATTGTTGGAATTCTGTTCGATGACTTTTTTGGAGTTATTGCTGGATTGGGTCGGATAATGTCCCAATTTGGAGACGCAGGATTTGCAGGAATACTCTCACTGGCGATTTTAGTAATGTGGTACGACAACAAAAAATAGTCTGAATTTGAAATCAGTGAATGCGCCCCGTCTTTCGGGGCGCATCTGTTTTGAGTGCTTAATTATAATTAATTTATTTGAAGCACTATGAATAAACTGCCATACTTATATTACAAGTGTGGTATTTTTTTATCTAATGTCCTGGCATAATTAATGCGCTATATATTATTACTAATAATTCCCCTTTCTTTGCTGAGGAGCGACATCCATGTTTTTAACCGAAGTTCGGGCACCGAATCAGAGATTAAAGTTCTCCCCAGTGTAAAGCCGATATATGTTTCTGCAAAAGATTTAGGAGAGTCATTTACTTCTAAGATATATGAAAATTCTGAGAGGCGAAAACTAGTACTCTATATTTCAGGGTCAAAAGTTAAAGTTTCTGGTAACAGTAGTTATGTTATTATAAATGATAACGCATATCAAATGCCACAAGTAACGCTGGTAGAGGATGATGATTTATATCTTCCAGCTGAATATTTTTTTGAAATAATAAAGGGGACCATTCTTCCTGGAATAAATTTTGATTCTCAAAAAGAATTACTAGAAATTGATATCATTAGGTTCAATGTAACAAACATAAGTATTGATGTGAAATCAAATGGTACAATAATTCACTTAGCTACAAAAAAACCATTTTCTGAAAGGAATATTAGTTCATTTATCAATAAACATGGTTGGTATTATTTAACAATTGCCGGTGCTGTAGTTGATACAGTAAATATTAATTCTGGCTTAACACGTGGTGTTGTCCGTCAGATAGAATCAGATCAAATTGGAAGCACTGGACAAATAGCCTTCAAGCTAAGCCGTGAAGTTATTAGCCATGAATGGTACCAAAGCCTTGATCCAAATGAAATTGTTATTACATTACGTACGCCTCTTGGTCAGATTGATGAGCATATCCAAGACGTAAAAGAACGATGGCGTTTGGATACTGTAGTCCTTGATGCTGGTCACGGCGGTAAAGATCCTGGAGCAATAGGCAAATATGGGACTAAAGAAAAAGATGTAGCTTTGGATATAACCAAGCGTGCAGGAAGACTTTTAGAAAAATCTGGTATTAAAGTTGTTTATACTAGAGACGAGGATGTCTTTATTCCTCTGTTAGATAGAACAAAAATAGCAAATGATTCAAACGGGAAATTATTTGTTAGCATCCATGCAAATGCAAATAAGAATAGAAAAGTCCAAGGGTTTGAAACCTTTTTACTTAGACCCGGTAAAAGTCAGGACGCTATTGAAGTCGCATCAAGAGAGAATTCTGTTATAAGCTTAGAAGAATTTACAGACCAATATGAAGATCTTACTGGAGAGGCCCTCATTATGGCAACTATGGCGCAAAGTATGTTTATGAAAGAAAGCGAAGACCTTGCTTCGATTATACAGATGGAATTAGACAAACGCTTAAACACCCCAAATCGAGGTGTCAAACAAGCAGGGTTCTATGTTTTAATTGGAGCATCCATGCCAAATGCCTTAGTGGAAGTTGGTTTTATATCAAATCCTTCGGAGGAAAAAAAGTTGAGAGAAAAAGCACATAAACAAAAAATAGCTGAGGCTATCTACCAAGCTATAAAGCATTTCAAACAATCAAGAGAAAAAATTCTTGCAGGAGAATGAAATATGGATGATAGACCTATAGGGGTATTTGATTCTGGTATTGGTGGGTTAACCGTTGTCAGTGCTCTTTCAAGTGCTCTGCCAAATGAAAATATATTGTATGTAGGAGATACCGCCCGTGTACCATACGGGAATAAAAGTCCTCAACGAATAAAGCAGTATTCCCGGGAGATTACGGAATGGCTTATTCAACAAAATTGCAAAATAATTGTTGTCGCTTGTAATACCGTATCGTCAATGGCAATACATTATTTACAATCTCACTTTTATTTACCTATAGTTGGAGTAATCAACCCTGGTGTTAATTTTGCAATAAATATAACTAAGAATAAAAATATAGGGGTTTTAGGTACACAGGGGACAATTAGCTCTAATGCATATGGGAAAAAACTGCTATCTAAAGTCCCCGATATAAAAATTATCAGTAAAGCATGTCCTTTGTTTGTCCCTTTAGTTGAAGAAGGGTTAGTAGAAGGAGAGATTCCTCTATCGGTAGCAGGCTTTTATCTAAAAGAACTCCAATCTTCCGACATTGATACAGTAATTCTTGGTTGTACTCATTATCCACTTTTAAAAAAAGTTATAGGATCATTTCTAGGTAAAAACATTACCCTTGTTGATTCAGGGAATGCCATAGCTAGATCGGTAGCGTATGAGTTAAATAGCCACAAATTAATTTCAACTGCTAATAAAGGTGAAATTCAATGTTTTGTTACAGATGACCCTAAATATTTTGATACTCTTGCCTCAAGATTCTTGCATAAAAGTATAATAGAAGCGAAGCATATTGACCTCTCCTGATATCAGTGTTGAACTGGATTCCTTGTATGCATTGCAGCGGAATGGAATCAAGCTTGGACTTGAACACACATTTCAACTATTGGAATTTTTAGGTAATCCTCAAAAGAAGCTGAAGCTAATTCATGTTGCAGGTACAAATGGCAAGGGGTCAACATGTGCACATATAGAATGTATACTTAGGGGGAATGGATATAAAGTTGGGCTTTACACCTCTCCTCATTTAATTAATTTTAATGAGAGAATTAGGGTTAATGGATTCCCTATAAAGAATGATGAAATAATATCTTTTATAAAAAATGTAGATACTGCTATACAAAAAATAGACTCAACATTTTTTGAAGTTACAACAGCAATGGCTCTTAAATATTTTCAAGATCACAATGTAGACATAGCTGTAATTGAAACGGGCCTAGGTGGTAGATTAGACTCTACAAATGTAATTGAGCCTATTATGACTATTATGACGCCTATTTCAATGGACCATATGGATATTCTTGGAAATAGTATACAACAAATTGCAAAAGAAAAATCTGGTATTATAAAAGATGATATTGTGTTAATAACTGCAAAACAAGATAGAGTCGTGATGGATATATTATTTGATAAAGCTAAAGAAAAAAAAACATCTATTATTGTTGCTGATGATCCCCTAAATATTTCTATTAATCCTAATGGTACAAGTTTTAGTCTTGATAAGAAAAATTATAAAACACCATTAATTGGTGATTTTCAGGCGGTAAATGCAGCACTCGCTATATCCGCAGTAGGGCATTTTGATAATAAAATCAAACATAAAGCTATTTGTAAAAGTTTGAGAGATTTATATTGGCCTGGGCGAATACAATGTTTATCTAAGAAAATTTATTATGATGTTGCGCATAATGAATCTGGTATTAAAGCGACATTACGATCTTTCAGTATGATTTACCCCGATCATAATATTTATGGCCTTTTTTGTCTAAAAGGTGATAAAGATTTAGACCTTATTGCTTTTCAATTAAAAGATAAATTAAAAAAACTATTTATCGCAGATAGTAAAAATGGTTTATTACTTAATGCAGAAAACTTATCAACTAAACTCAATAATCTGGGTGTAGATAATAGTCCTGTGGAATCAATAAAAGATGGTATAAAAGGTTTAATGTCATTAATAAAAGATAAAGATATCGGACTAATTTTTGGCACACATTATATTGCCGAGGATATTTTCAATGAGTTTGAAATTTCTTTTGACTCAGGTGTTATTTGATGTAATTTATATCTACTCCAGTGCCCCCGCGGAGTTTTATAATTTTATCTTCCAAAGATTTTTTAAGAGAGTATTAAATATATGAACCTCAATGAGCTGCAATCACTAAATATTCGTGAAGTCACGGAATTAGCACAAAAATTAAATATAGAAGGCGGTATAGCTGGCCTTAATAAACAAGAGCTAATTGTTAAAATATTAGAAACACATGCAAAAAAAGATAATTCTTTTACTGCCAGAGGTGTTTTAGAGGTTATGCAGGATGGTTATGGGTTTCTCCGGTCTCCGGATTATAATTATATGCCTGGTCCTGATGATATTTATGTAAGCCCATCGCAAATAAAACGATTCGGGATGAAAACAGGACACTTGATATCTGGGCAAATAAGACCCCCTAAATCAAAAGAACGCTTCTACGCCTTACTAAAAGTAGAGATGGTCAATGATGAGCCCATAGATAAATTAAAGGATATAATTCTTTTTGATAACTTCACTCCATTATATCCTGAAGAGAAATTTAAATTAGAATCAAAATCAAAAGACCTTTCAATGAGAATTATGGATTTAATTTCTCCTATAGGCAAAGGACAGAGGGGGCTTATTGTAGCGCAACCAAAAACAGGCAAGACTGTTCTTCTACAAAAATTAGCGAATGCAATAAGTGAAAATCATCCAGAAACAAAAAGAATTGTCTTATTAATAGATGAAAGACCAGAAGAAGTAACAGATATGAAAAGGAATGTAAACGCTGAAGTTATTAGTTCTACATTCGATGAGCCTCCAGAACGCCATGTTTCTGTTGCTGATATGGTTTTACAAAAAGCAAAAAGGATGGTAGAATATGGAAATGATGTAGTTATTCTACTTGATAGTATAACACGACTTGCTCGTGCCCACAATGCAGTAATACCCCATAGTGGGAAAATACTTTCTGGAGGTGTAGACTTTAATGCACTTAAAAAACCTAAGCAATTCTTCGGCGCGGCAAGGAATACAGAAGAAGGTGGAAGTTTAACTATTGTATCCACTGCGCTTATTGATACAGGCAGCAGAGCAGATGAAGTAATTTTTGAGGAATTTAAAGGTACTGGGAATATGGAATTAGCGTTAGATCGTCGATTAAGTGATAGAAGAGTATACCCAGCTTTCGATATTATACGTTCTGGTACCAGGAAAGAAGAATTACTGCTCAGTCGTAAAGAATTAGGTAGAATGTGGATTCTTCGTAAACTTTTGAATGATATGAAAGTAGAAGAGGCAATGGAATTCATGCAAGACAGAATGAAACGAACTAAGTCTAATGAAGAATTCCTTGATACAATGAGCCAATAGATATTTTGGCATTTTGCATGCAATATGAGTGATAGTTACCCTGATATAAAATCTGTTGTCGCCAGGGTCATTACAAATAAACCAGTAAGAAAAACTCCTTACCAAGTAAAAGGTGTTTTTATGCGGCAATACTCAGATGAACCCATTGTGCCTATGTTAGATGGTTCATACCGGGATAGATTCCTCTATCCTAGAGTCCAAGTAAAAATATTAAATGAGCAGATTTATATCATTGGCATAAACGAGGGAGTAGAATCAGTTTTATCGATTTGTGATAAGTTCGAATCACTGGATTTTGGAAATATTACTTTTGAAATTCAAGATTGTGACATAGAGGATGCAAATCAACAATTTATCCCTGCTAAGCATTTGGTAAGATATCGCTTTATTACTCCATGGGTTGCTTTGAACCACATGACTGGTGGTAAATATAAATTTCTTACAAATCAAGAAAAACCATCTTATTTAAATAAGTTGCTAGGTCAAAATATTATTTTTCTAGCTAATGAAGTTGGCATAAGCCTAGAAGATAACATTTTTACAAAAGTAAAGGTTTCAAGTCTTTTCCCCAAGCCTGTTGATGAGAATAAATGGGGAGCATTTATGGGAGAATTTAAAACAAATTTTATATTGCCAAATTATATTGGTATTGGGAATGGGATTACACGCGGTTTTGGAACGATTTATGGGATGTTCAATCCTGAGTCATTCTCTTTTGATAAAGAAGCATTAATGGAAGATGCAAAGGGCCAAGAGATTGAACCTCTTGAAAAAAGAGAAGATTTAGAGTGTATATCTGCATCTGAAGTACCAAAGCCAAAACGCAGAAAACGCTCATCAAATAAAAATAAAAAACATCAGAATAAAAATAAAAAACATCAGAATAAAAATAAAAAAAATAAACAGAAATACTATTCAAATACGAACAAAGGCAATATCCAAACTCGGAACAACCCCTACAATCAAAAGAAAAGGAGCCCAGGACATGGACATTTATTCTCTGAGGAATTTGATATTGAAGAAGAAAATAGAGATGATAATAAAAAACCGAATGATTCCAAAGATGATTATAAGTTTAACACAGAGAAGCACCATAAAAAACAACATAAGTTTTGAATTATAAACTATCTGATCGCGTTTCAAAGGTCAAGCCTTCATTTACATTACAAATGGCAACAATTGCGGCAGAAATGCGTACACAAGGTTTAGACGTAATTAATTTTTCAGTTGGAGAACCTGATTTTAATACGCCTGAGCACATTATCAAGGCTGGGAAAAAAGCAATGGACCAAGGATATACAAAATACACTGCTGGTCCTGGAATGATTGAGTTTAGACAAGCAATTTGTGACAAGCTTAACAAAGAAAATGGGATAGCTTATAATATACAAGATATCCTTGTTTCCAACGGAGAGAAGCAAAGTCTTTATACTGCATGTCAGGCTCTATTTGGAGCTGGTGATGAGGTAATGATTCTTAGGCCTTATTGGGTATCCTTCCCGGAATTTGTGCGACTTGCAGATGCAGAGCCTTTACTTGTAGATACTATAGCAGAAAATAATTTTGAACCTGATTTTGATGATTTACAATCAAAGATAAATCCGAATGTAAGAGGAATCATTATTAATTCTCCATCAAACCCTACAGGAGGTGTGTGGGGGGAGAAAGCATTGTTAAAACTATTAAGAATTGCAAAAGAAAACGAGTGGGTTATTATTTCTGATGAATGTTATGAGCGACTCGTATATGATGGAGAGTTCATAAGTACAGAAAAATTAAACAGGCAGAATAATATCAATGCTACCGTAGTCACATGTTTAAGCCTGTCAAAAACCTATGCCATGACAGGTTGGAGAATTGGTTATACAGCAGGCCCAAGAAAAATCATAAAAGCGATGTCTAAATTGCAAGGCCAGGCGACATCATGTGCAAACTCTATAGGCCAAAAAGCTGGAATAGAAGCGTTGAGTGGTAATCAAGATTGTGTTGAAGAAATGAAATTTTCTTTTAAAAAAAGACGAGAGTTGATGGTTGACCTCTTAAATCGATTGCCAAAGGTTACTTCTTTTATGCCAGGTGGTGCATTTTATGCGTTTCCTGATTTTAGTTTTTATTTGAATAAGAAAGGAGGCGGGAAGGTCTTGAAAGATACTTTTGATATTTCAGAGTATATTTTAAACTCTGCGAGTGTTGTTACAGTACCTGGCGATGGTTTTGGAGCACCTGGCCATATTAGGTTCTCATATGCCACAAGTACGAGTGTTATTGAAAAAGGAATAGAGCAGGTTGGTGCTGCTTTATCCAATATTATTTAATTAGGAGAAAAATATGAAGAAAGGTACCCATCCGGATAATTACCGGTTGGTTGTTTTTAAAGATACGTCTTGTGATTATGCTTTTTTAACTAAGTCAACTGTTGAAACTAAAGAAACGATAAAGTGGGATGATGGGAATGAGTATCCATTATGTAAGATTGAAATTTCCAATAAATCTCATCCATTTTTTACTGGTAAACAGAATCTTGTTGATACAGCTGGACGTATAGAAAAGTTTAATCAAAAATACGGACGTAAGTAGAATAAGAATATCCTAAATGACCATGTTAAGAGCCAAAATGCTCTAGCAGGGTCATTTTCGCTTTAATAGGGGGCACTTGTAAAAAGGAAAAAAATCGATTTATTTATGCCAGTAGATAAGTAGTGACCAAAGATTTGAAAATATGTATAGCCATTGTTTCTTCCGGCATTTGGTGTTAATGAAAATTATGTTTAATAAAGAATATTATAATGAGGCTATAGCTTGAAAGATAAACTGCAGGCCATTATTGAAAAGCATGGGTATCTTGCAGAGCAAATGACGGATCCAGAAATTTTTAATGATCAAGAAAAGATTACAGCAATTGCAAAAGAGCATAAGGCAATGGAAGAAGTAGTTAACACTGGGAAAGCCTATATATCTATTCTAGATCAGATTGATGATGATAAAGCAATTTTAGAAGGTGATGATGATGAACTGAAAGAGCTTGCTCAGGAGGAAATGCTAGATCTTGAAAATGAAAAAATTGAATTAGAAGAAGAACTAAAGGTCCTCTTGTTACCCAAAGACCCCAATGATGATAAAAATTTAATTTTAGAAATTAGAGCTGGTACTGGCGGTGATGAGGCTGCTTTATTTGCTGCTGATTTGTTCCGGATATATATACGTTATGCTGAGCGTAACAATTGGAATCACAAGGTAATGGATTCTTCAGATACAGGCATTGGAGGGATTAAGGAAGCAATCGTGTCGATGCAAGGGGATGGTGCTTTTGGTATGTTAAAATACGAAAGTGGTGTTCATCGAGTTCAGCGTGTCCCTAAAACAGAAACAAGTGGACGTGTCCATACTTCTGCAGCGACGATTGCTGTTCTTCCTGAAGCGGAAGATGTGGATATTGAGGTCAATGAAGGTGATTTGAAAATTGATACATACCGTGCAAGTGGTGCCGGAGGTCAACATGTAAACAAAACAGAATCTGCAATTCGAATTACTCATATTCCTAGTGGCTTAGTAGTAACTTGCCAGGATGAATCATCTCAACATAAAAATAGGGCAGCGGCGTTAAAAGTTCTAAAATCAAGACTATTGGCAACAGAGCAAGAAAAAGCTGCCGCAGAGCGTGCTGCTGAGCGTAGAAGTCTAGTTTCAACGGGAGATCGTTCTGCAAAGATACGGACATATAATTTCCCACAAGGTAGGGTTACTGACCACCGTATTAATTTTACTTCGTATCGCTTGAATGAAGTCCTAGATGGAGATATCACAGAACTTATTGAACAATTAAAAATTGCAGAACAGCAGGAATTAATGGCTGCTGAGATTTCCTAATTTTATCTTGCATACATTTACCGCTTAGATATTATTTAGTTGATGGCAACTCCTTGGCGCGTTATTGATTTGATTGAGTGGGCTGAAGCATACTTTGAAAAAAAATCTTTTGAAAAACCTCGAACAGAAATTGAATGGCTTCTATGTTCATTATTAGACTGCGAAAGGCTGGATTTATATCTAAGATATGATGAGCCGTTATCCAAATCTCAATTAGAAACTCTCCGAGATTGGGTTAAGAGAAGGCTTACAAAAGAACCTCTCCAGTATATTACTGGAGCATGTGAATTTTATGGAAGAGAATTTATTATCACATCAGATGTTCTTATCCCACGCCCAGAGACAGAAAGACTAATAGATATTGCTTTAGCAAGATTAAAGACTGTTAAATCACCCAAGATATTAGATATTGGAACAGGGTCTGGATGTATTGCTATTACGATGGCAATAGAAAGACCAGATGCTAAAGTGGTAGGTGTTGATAACTCTATTAGAGCTCTTAAGATTGCTGAACGTAATTCCACTCATTTGAAAGTGACAGGGTATAGTTTTATCGAAATGAATATTTTAAAATCCACTCCAAAAGGGATGTTTGACCTTTTAATCTCAAACCCCCCCTATATTTCTAAAAAAGAAATCCCAGAGTTGATGAAAGATGTAATTGGATTTGAGCCTGAATCGGCCTTAACAGATTATAGTGATGGATTAACTTTTTATAAAAGGTTTTCAGAAATTGCGCCAAAAATAGTTCATAATAATTCTTTATTAATTTTAGAAGTTGGTTTGAAGGAGCATCCTCAAAAAGTCTATGATATTTTTTTTAATCAAGGATATACTAGTATTGAGTTAATCCAAGACTACAACGGAGATGACAGAGTAATGGTGGTACAATTATAAAATGAATTGTTTTTCTCTCAATGTAACAATTGTTAATGTGAGATTAACTTAAATATTGATATGACTACTTTTTTCTATCATATGAAACTTATAAGACCATTTAATGTGATTATAAGTGGATTTGCAATGGTAATTGCTGCATCAATATTGTATAAAAACCAAATTGAATGGGGCATTGTTTTATTAACATCATTAATTGTCATGTGTTACACTGCAGCTGCTAATGCATTAAATGATGCTATAGACTATAAGATAGATTTAATAAACAAGCCAACTAGGCCAATACCAATGGGTTATGTTCAAATTAAACCAGCCATGGTGATTTCATATATTTTGTTTTCCACAGGCGCATTATTATGTATGCAATTATCAGATACTTCAAAAATGATTGGAATTATTATAGCCATTCCTCTTACGGTGGTTTATAATATTTCTCTTAAAGGGAAGCCACTAATTGGGAATATTGCTGTGTCATTGACCTTAGGTCTTTCATTTTTATTTTGCGGTTCTGCCCATGGTAATGTGGGGCCTATGTGGATACCAATGATTCTAGCTTTTGGTTTAACCTTAATTCGAGAGTTGGTAAAGGATATTGCAGATATCGAAGGTGATAGAGCTATAGGTATCTCAACCTTCCCAATAATTGCAGGGATTGATCGAGCAATACATCTCACGGTTTTTTTAGTACTGTTTGTTGGGCTTGGTTCGCTTATACCCTATTTTAATGGAACCTATGGATTTTATTACGGAATTTTATTGATTCTTGGCGTTGAGATTCCGCTTGGGCTAGTTGTATTTTTGTTGTTAAATAATCCGGGAATCACATCCGCTACTAAGGGAGCTCGAATTTTGAAATTTAGTACCCTTATGGGGTTGATTGCCATTTACGCAGGTACAATTACATGACTTCTGAATTCGTCCACTTACATAACCATTCTGACTATAGTTTATTAGATGGAGCTCAACGTATAGATCAATTGGTCAATACAATAGATGATTTGAATATGGACTCTGTTGCATTGACCGAGCATGGTAATATGTTTAGTGCGGTCCCTTATTATAAATATGCAAAGAGGGCTGGAATAAAGCCAATCATAGGTTGTGAGATGTATGTAGCAACAGGATCAAGGTTTGATAAAAATCCTCGCCCTGGCGGAGGATGGGGTAATAACCATTTAATCCTTCTTGCTCAAAACTTTACTGGTTATAAAAATCTTATGAAGCTTGTCACTGCTGGATATTTAGAGGGTTTTTATTATCGTCCTAGGATAGATATGGAATTACTTCGTCAATATAGCGAGGGTCTAATATGTTTGTCTGGATGCCTGAAAGGTGAGGTGCCAGAAAGAATGTTAAGTGGTGATTATGAAGGAGCTAAAAACACCGCCCTGATGTTTTCAGAGATTTTCCCAGATAGGTACTATCTAGAAATACAGAACCATGGTATCCCAGAGGAAGAAAAAAACATTCAAAACATGAAAAAGTTGTCTTCTGAATTAGGCCTCCCCCTTGTATGTACTAATGATGCGCACTATGCAAAAAAAGATCACTGGGAAGCTCATGACATACATATTTGTTTAGGTACAGGGAAAGAAAGGAGTGACCCTAAGCGTCTTCGGTACGCAACCCCAGAGTTTTATTTTAAAAGTCAGGATGACATGTTCCACTTATTTAAAGAGTTCCCAGAGGCAATTGAAAATAGTAGAAAGATTGCTGATAGTATTGACCTTGCTTTACCAATTGGGGAGTCCCATCTCCCAAATTTTCCTATCCCTAGTACTTCTGCAACTCAAGACCCCGATGATTATTTAAGACTTTTAACGGAGAAAGGTGCAATGTCTCTTTATGGTGACTTAACTCCAGACATCAAAGGCCGTATAGGGCACGAGTTAAAAGTGATAAAAAATATGGGATTTGCGGGATACTTTTTGATTACTGCAGATTTTGTCAAATATGCTAAAGATTCAAATATCCCAGTAGGCCCCGGTAGAGGGTCTGCAGCGGGAAGCATTGTTTCTTATGCCTTAGGAATAACAAGTATAGACCCTCTAAAGCATAATCTGCTATTTGAAAGGTTTTTAAATCCTGATCGAATAAGTATGCCAGATATTGATATTGATTTCTGTATTGAAAGAAGGGGAGAGGTCATCAATTATATTAAAGATCAGTATGGTGAGAATTCAGTTACACAAATCATAACTTTTGGTAAAATGAAAGCAAAACAAGTTGTTAGGGATGTTGGTAGGGTTATGGGATATTCATTTTCTGATGTGGATAAGATAGCAAAATCAATTCCTAATGAGTTAAATATTACTTTGAATAAAGCATTGGAAAAGAGTCCTGAGTTGCAAAAAATGGCAGAGGGTAATTATAAAGAATTAATGGATCATTCCAAGGTTCTAGAGGGTATGAACCGGCATGCTTCAATCCATGCAGCTGGAGTCGTAATTGCACCAGGAGAGCTTACAGACTACGTTCCTCTCTACAAGTCTTCAACTGATGATATTACCAGTCAATACGATATGAAAGGGCTTGAGGAACTGGGTTTGCTGAAAATGGATTTTCTAGGCCTGCGTAACCTTACGGTAATTGATAAGGCGATTAAATTAATAGAACAAAAAGGGGAAACAGTAGATCTCGATAAATTGGAATTAGATAATGAAAACGTATATAAGTTGTTTTCCAAAGGGCATACTATAGGAGTATTTCAGTTTGAATCATCTGGAATGCGTGAATATCTAAAAAAATTAAAACCTTCTGGTATAGAGGATCTTATTGCAATGAATGCACTATATAGACCTGGACCAATGCAGAACATTGATGACTTCATTTCTAGAAAACATGGTAAAAATAAGATTGTTTATCCACACCCTATTATGGAGCCTATTTTAAAAGAGACTTACGGAATTATTGTTTATCAGGAGCAGGTAATGCAAATAGCGCATGAAATAGCAGGTTTCACTCTAGCTGAAGCGGATATTATGCGACGAGCAATGGGAAAAAAGATAAAAGCCTTAATGGAAGAGCTTTCCGTCAAGTTTGTCAATGGTGCGGAGGGGAAAGGAATAAAAAAGAAAAAAGCAGAAGAAATATTTTCACTCATTGAAAAGTTTGCACAATATGGTTTTAATAAAAGCCACTCGACAGCTTATGCCTATGTGGCTTACCAGACTGCATGGTTAAAAGTTCACCACCCTGCAGAATTTATGAGCGCCAACCTTACAAGCGAGATGGGCACCATTGACCGAATAGTCGTATTAATAAATGAATGTAAAAAAATGGGGATTGAAGTAAAAGCCCCAGACATAAATGTTTCCTATGAAGATTTTCGACCGATAGATGAAAAAACTATTTCGTATGGGCTCAATGCAATTAAGAATGTTGGTTCTAAGGCACTTGAAACTATTATTTCAGAAAGGCTGAGCAATGGCATCTATCTATCAATTTTTGATATATGCTCAAGGGTCGATCAACAAAAAGTAAATAAAAGGGTATTAGAAAGTTTAACAGCTTCTGGGAGCCTTGATTCTTTAGAAGGCAATAGGGCACAAAAGTATGAGGCTGTTGATGGAGCAATAAAATATGGCCATAAGATGCAGGTTGAGAAAGACAAGAATCAAGTGGACCTCTTTGGGTTAGGAGAGGAACAAAGCTCATTAATTAAAACTCCCACTCTAAATGAAATACAAGACTGGTCTGAAAAAGAATCATTAGAAAAGGAAATGGAGGTTTTAGGGCTATACGTTTCTGGGCATCCTCTTTTAGAACATGCAGAAGATCTAGAAGAGTTCACAAACGTTTCATTTGAAGAAGGGCAAGATTTATCAAAGAATGATACTATATGTGTGGGTGGAATGATCACAAAGATTGTTAGGCGCTACGATAGGCGAAATCGAGAAATGGCTTTTTTTGATATGGAGTGCCTAGGTGGGCATGCTGAGATAGTTGTTTTCAGTGATTGCTATCAGTCATACAGTCGGCTAATTAAAGAAGGTAGTGTTGTTTTTATTAAGGGGAAACCATCAGAAGGGTCAGACTTCTCGGACCTAAAGATTTTAGCTGATGAAATTATTTCTGTTCAAAATGTTAGAGACAGACTGTCCCAATCTCTAATTATAAAGTTTTCGTCTGGGAAGGTGGAGCCGAATGATGTTGATATCCTTATGGATATTGCAAAAGAAAATCCCGGCAGCTGTAAGCTATTATTTCATCTCCCAAATCCCGGGTCTCGCCGCCCATTAAAGGTCCTAGCGCATAATATAAGAGTTTCAACAGGTGGTCAGTTCATAAAGCAGTTAAGAACTAAGTATGGTAAAGATAATGTATGGATTGAGTGATAAGTGATATCTGTCGTTCAAAGATGTAGCCAGGCGAATGTCAATGTAAGGGGAAACACAATCGGTGAAATAGGTATTGGGTTCGTTGTGCTATTAGGCATTCAAAAAAATGATTTAGTTTCAGATGCAGATTATCTTGTTAAAAAGCTCTCAACACTCCGAATCTTCAGTGATAGTAGTGAAAAAATGAACCTATCTATTAAAGACATTGAAGGTTCCGCTCTAGTTATTAGTCAGTTCACTCTATGCGGAGATACTAGAAAAGGTAGAAGGCCAAGTTTTGTCAATGCAGAGTTACCAGAAAAAGGGAAAGAGCTCTATAATTACTTTTTATCGAGGTTCAAGAAAGAGGGCATCCAAATCCAGACTGGTGAATTTGGGGCTATGATGGAAGTATCGTTAATTAATAATGGGCCTGTAACACTAATATTGAATAGCCGTGATAGATAGTATATTTGTATTAATTAGTCTAATTTAAGGAATGATAGAAAGGACAAGAAAGTTTTCAACCTATGAAACGTAAGATAAGAATTCTTATGGCAAAGCCAGGTTTGGACGGTCATGATCGTGGAATAAAAGTATTAGCTGCGGCTTATAGAGATGCTGGTATGGAAGTAATTTATCTGGGGTTACGACAAACCCCTGAAATGATAGTTTCTGCTGCATTGCAAGAAGATGCAGATGTTATTGCCTTGTCGAGTTTAAACAATGCCCACAACACAATTTTTGATAATGTGCTCAGCCTGATGAATGAAAAAGGTTTAGATGATGTTTTATTAGTAGGCGGTGGAATCATCCCTAAGGCTGATATAGAAAGGCTAGAGCAAAAAGGTGTAGGTAAATTATTTGGTCCCGGAACACCAGTACAAGAGACAGTAGATTATATTGTAGAATGGGTTAATAAAAACCGACGTTGATATGAATTTAAAAAATCAAATCGAGCTAGAATTATATTTTGCCGATCATTTTGATACAATCTTGTTCCCTATATTGGCAGAAATGTATCTAGAGCAAAATGATTTAAGACGCGCAAGAAAAGTTTGTGATATTGGCCTGAAACATCATTCAAATGATAGCGCTGGTCTATTTGTTTTGGCACAAGTAGAGCGGACAGAAGGCAATCTTAAAAAAGCAGAAAAGATATTAGAGCAATTGAGCCTTCATGACCGCAGTCATTTTGCTGCTATTGAAATGCTATGTGAGATACAAACTGTTCTTGGTCGAGCGCAGAATCGGCTCCTAAAATCATGGAAACATGTATTGCGATTAGAACCAAATCATAAAACAGCCAAAGATTTTGTAAAAAAAGTTTCTGGTAAAGATGAAGATAAACCATCCAAAACATATACAAAGACACCAAGTCCCGTAAAGCTAAAGCCTGAGGTATCTAAGAACCTTGTAAAAGAGTCCCCCACGCCTATTGATCCGGTCAGTGAAGTAAGTGACCCTTTAAAAGTGAGTTCACGTTTAGCGACATTTACTTTGGTTTCTGTTTTAAAAAATCAGGGTTTATTTTCACAGGCTCTTGAAGTTTTAGATGCACTAGAAGAAAAAGGTGAAAGTCTAGAATCTATTTCTTTAGAAAGAGAGACGATCCAAACATTAATTGATAGATCAAAGAAGGATTAAATAAATGAATGAACCTATTTATTTAAATCGCCAAACAAAACTTAATGATGTTCTACAAAATAAAGGTTTGGATGGGATTTTAATTACTAATCTTATAAATATAAAATATATATGTGGGTTTACCGGTTCCGCTGCTTCTTGCTTAGTCACCCCAAGCGGGCAATATTTTATTACTGATGGCCGCTATATTGAACAATCAAAAGCTCAAGTAAAGGGATTCGAGATATTTATAGATATGAGTTCACATTTTTCTCAGATCAAAAAAAATAGTTTAATCACTAGCGGTCTACGATTGGCCTTTGAAGGCGATCATATGAGTTATGCACAATATGAAAATATGAAAAAGATGTTCCCCGAAACAAATTGGGAGAATATGTCAATGATTCTTGAAGATCTTGCTTCAGTAAAAGATGACCATGAACTAGATTGCTTTAGAACTGCAGTTGAGGTCACTGATAAAGTATATGAAGAAATCCTCCCAATGTTACGTCCAGGGTTT
Source organism: uncultured Fidelibacterota bacterium (assembly GCA_902562835.1). GTDB lineage: Bacteria > Fidelibacterota > Marinisomatia > Marinisomatales > UBA1611 > CACEUX01. Next base: position 10,264 of record CACEUX010000014.1, on the reverse strand, counting down.
TCTGAAAAAGATGTGGCAAATGCCATGGTCTCTAAATATCGTGAATATGCAGAAGGTGAAGCGTATTCTCCAATCGTAGCAACAGGCCCAAATGGTGCACTCCCGCATGCTATCCCAACAGATAGGGAGTTTCAAAATGGTGATTTTGTTGTTATTGATGCCGCTGCAAAATATGGAGGCTATCATGCTGATATGACACGGACACCTGTTGTCGGTTCTTCAACATCGAAACATGAAGAGATCTATTCCATAGTAAAAGAAGCACAGCAGCGAGGCTGTGATATCGCAAAAGCTGGAGTCCCTTGTAAAGAGGTAGATGCGGCCACACGTGATTACATTACAGAAATGGGATACGGTGAATATTATACCCATGGGACTGGTCATGGTCTGGGCCTGGAGATTCATACTTCTCCAAGATTTAGCCCTCAAAGTGAACAGATATTAGAAAAGAATAATGTTATGACCATCGAACCAGGTATTTACCTTGCTGGATGGGGAGGGGTTCGAATCGAGGATGATGTGATTATCGGAGATGAAGGCTGTGAGATCCTTAATAAAACGACAAAGGACCTCGTTATTGTAAACTAGACTTTACTGTTCCTCAGCTTTTATAGTCCCATTTACGATAGTCTCTGATTTATAATTAAATGAATATTTATTCTAACCCAGATTTGTACGATGCGATTCACAACGGTAGTAATTTTGATATCGAGCTACTTAAAACAGTTGCACGCAGTGCAAGCGGCCCAGTGTTAGAGCTTGCCTCAGGAACAGGACGGCTTACAAAGTGTATTTTAGATCTAGGTTTGGATTACAATGGTCTTGAGCAAAGCAAGCAATTTCTAAAAGTGGCCAATAAGAGGCATGGTGAAAAAGCTCAGTTTTTTTTAGGGGATATGTGCGACTTCAAATTAAAAATGAAATTCCAGTTTATTTTTATTGGTTTCAATTCTTTTCTACATAATCTTTCAAAATATGATGCAAAAAACTGTCTCAAATGCGTCAATGAGCATCTTGAGAAAAAAGGAAGATTTTTATTATCAATATATATTCCGGATCCTTCTTTTCTTTATAGAGATTCAAACACACTTCATCCAGCTACATCCTTTTTTGATTATGAAAACAGTCAATGTAGGGTATTGGAAACCAATGAATATGATGAAGAAACACAGATCAATAAACTGACTTGGTATCTGGAGAAAGATGATCAGATCACTGAAGATAAGTATTTCTTCAGCATGAGAATGTACTACCCTCATGAAATGGATATATTATTAGCTGACTCAGGCTTTAAGATAGAAAAAAAAATTGGTGATTATGATGGTTCACCAATGGACGCTGAAAGTGAAATGCAAATATATGTATGCAAAAAAAATTGATATTATGAATATCCAATATTCTATAAAAAAGTTAAAAGAAGCAGATCCAGATCTTATAAGGCTGATGGATGCATTTAAGATGGAAGACCTTAAGCCTGAGAAAAATTACTTTAAGTCACTGGCCCGTTCTATTATTTATCAACAGCTATCAGGTGCGTCTGCTAAAGCGATTCATGATAGGTTTATTTCTATTTATAATCCAGAACCTTATCCCTCGCCTGAAAAAGTAATGTCAACCGACCTAGATGTTCTACGATCTGTTGGCCTATCATTCTCTAAAGCAAAATATATTAAAAATGTTGCTACAGCTTTCTTAGAAGACCCTGTCAAATATAAAACTCTTAATGACAGATCAGATGAATCTATCATACAGCTTTTAACAGAAATAAAAGGGGTCGGCCCTTGGACAGCACAAATGTTTCTTATGTTTACTCTTAATCGCCCTGATGTTTTTCCTGTTACTGACCTAGCACTTCAAAAAGGATTCCAACACTATTTTGAACTGAATGATCTACCCAAAGAGAATCAAATGTTAGAATGGTCTCAAAAGTGGATACCACATAGAACAACAGTGAGTCTATTTTTTTGGAGGATTTTAGAAGGGCCATTTGAGTGGTAAAATGATTAAAACTATTTTTTTTGATATTGGCGGAGTATTGATTGATATACATCCAGAAAGGACATATCAATATATAAGTGATTCTGTAGATATAGATATTAGTACTATAGAAAATAGATTTCCATGGGGGTCTCATGATAAATACGAAAGAGGAACCCTTAGTGATGAAGAGTGGTTCTACGCTTATCGAGAAGCACTCCCACAACCATGTTGTTTAAAAAGTTCTGATTTTTGGAAGGCCTGGAAAATTCTTCTCGGGGAAGAAAAGAAGACGGTTCAAATTTTGGAATTACTAAAAAGAAACTATTCTATATGGTTGCTCTCTAACACTAACCCTAAACATATTCAAGATGAAATAGAAAAAAGATATTTATTCCCAAAACTAGTTGATGGTACCGTATATTCATTTGATGTAGGCTATAGAAAACCAGAGAAAAAGATCTATGAAATTGCAATGCATCTAGCTAGTGCTAAACCCCAAGAATGCCTTTTTATTGATGATCTTATAGAAAATATCCAGGCTGCAGAATTAGTTGGGATAAAAGGGATTCACTTTAAATCATCTAGACAATTAAAAAACGAATTACTTCGTATAGGAATCTTAGATAATACATAAAAATGAAAAGAATAATACTTGCTTACCTCATTAGTATTTCAATTTTAAATGCCACAGGGGCCTGGATGATGAGCCAAAGAACCCACGGTGAATTAAAATGGAGTACGATCTCAACGAACCATTTTGATATTCATTATCATCAGGGGATTCGTGATATTGCTTTAAAAGGAGCTTCTATTGCAGAGCAGATAAGGCCGACTCTAATTGAGCAAATGGGTTTAGATACTTTACCAAGGTTAGATATCACACTCACGACTGAGGATGAGGTGTTAAATGGATTTGCTACGTCAGGTAATTATACAATTATATGGGTTGACCAGAATGATGCAGCCCTTTGGAATGGTGATGAAAAATGGCTCAGAACTGTTCTTGCGCATGAATTACAACACCTTGTTTATTATAATATGGTTAAAGGTCCATGGTGGTTGCCCGAGCCCATGAATGAAGGTTTAGCCGGCGTACCTGCCTGGATAGTTGAGGGTATTGCTGAATACTACACAGAAAAATGGCGACCGTTCAGATATGATATTTCCCACAAGGGGCACGTAATTCGAAACACGGTACATAAGATCAGAGACCCACATAATGATGGGTTTTCTAAGACTCTATACCTTGCTGATAGGTTTGGGGATAGTACGATTTCTAAGATATTTAATCATCGAAACAAAGCAGGCTATTTAGATTTTAAGGAATCATTTAAAAAACATACCGGTATCAGCGTCAAGCAATTCAATGAAGATTGGCGTCGGCAGATGAATACATTCTTTTTTGGGCATAGATCTCAAAAAGAAAAGCTTGAAGATATTGGCAGGGTGCACAAATTGCCAATGAAGCGTGTTTCAGCATTTGATTATTTTACTGATACAACAAGAGTCGCAATGATCGGCCGCTTATCAAAAGGTCAGAGGGACCTCTCTTTAGTGGTTGCCACGCGAGATACTGCCAAAGAGAAAAAGCTTTGGGAAAAACGGGTTAAAAAAGCAGAAGAAAAAAATGAAAAACCTAAAAAGGTTAGAGCGAAGTGGAAGCTAAAGGAATTAGATCATGGTATTTTTGGTGAAATGAATATGAACCTGGATGTTTCACCGGATAATACGTTTATTGTCTATCCTAAGTATCGCTATGGCAAAGATCAGTCTTTGTTATATGATATATGGAAAATAAATGTGGAGACAAAGAAAAAAACATTACTGACAAATTCAATGAGAGCAAACTACCCCAAATTTTCCCCTGATGGTCGTTCAATTCTTTTTGTGGCCCATGAGCGATCTACAACACAATTATATACAATGGATATTAATGGGGAAAATATAAAGCAGATCACCTCTAATACGGGTGATGTCCAGATCATAACACCAGTTTGGAGCCCTGATGGTAAATCTATTGCCTATGCGGAATCTGGTCCTGATGGGGAAATGGACATTCACATACTTGAGATAGATTCTGGTGAATCAAAACAAATAACTAATTCAGCAGAAGCTGACTTTCTTCCTATCTGGCATCCAGATGGAAGTAACATATCTTTTACGGGTCTTTATGATTATACACCAAATCTTTATACAAATGACCTCACTTCTGGAAATACAGTGCAGAATACTGATATCGGTGATATGGTCATGGGGCTACAATGGGATGAACGAACCTCAACTATCACAGCAAAAACTCTACCAACTGTAGACTCATCTAGAGTGGTTGCAATTGATCCAGCGCGAGTCGCGAATAAAACCAAGATTAATATGAACCCAGCCTTCTCATCATGGCGAACCAAAGCTCCTGATAAACCTATAAATAAGATTGACCCTAATTATGAATTAAATATTAGAAGTGAGGGCAAATATAGGTTTCATAAAAAAATGAGACATGTTGGCTCAATATTCTTTCCTGATGTTGAAGGTCTTTTATATAATGGTGCATTTACTGATGCGTTAGGGCGGCATACCATAGCTGGAGCACTCTTTACAGATTATAGTTCAATTACTAACCTTTATGTCCAATATCAAAACAGTACTGGATTCCTGACTGGTGGTTTTTGGGGATTTGATATTTATAGTAATAGCAATTTCCAATTGCAGCTTTATGATGAAGGAGAGACTCTTTTGGAGCTGTTTAATGGTGTCTCTTTTTGGGGAAAAACCCTACATAACTTTGGTAATTCATTATCTGCAAATCACTCTTTAATATATTCCTTACAGCTTGTTGAAAGGGATGTGTACGATAATGAAATAGAATTCTCATCTAGGGTTTTTCCTAGCCCAGATGAAGGGAATGAGGGCAGTATAAACCTTACATATCTATTCCTTAATAAACGTGCTCATTCTCGAAATATGTTACTCCCAAATCAAGGCTATGGACTTGAAATAAAATTAAAGAATGCAAATAGTTCTATATGGGGTGTCTTTGATTATACTAAAACCGAGTTCGACTTTTTTATGAATAAAAAGCTTGGGCCCTTTGCTCTTTATGGAAGAGGAAGATATGAGATGATGATAGGGACTCCTCCATCTCAAGAAACGCTAGGGATAGTAGACTTACGGAATTATTATTTTACAGGAGCCACAACTCCTGGTCGTGAATATATGTCTCCAAGAGGGTTTACTGGTGCACCCCGATTGGGTGAAAAAGCTTTTATGAGTACCTTTGAATTAAGGGCACCAGTTCTTCCTATAAGCATTTTTGAACTTCTAAAGAGTATAAAAATAGGGATGCCAACATTTGCGTTGATCTCTGATATGGGGAATGCATGGAGTAATGATTCATCACAAGAAATGATCATTACTACAGGATATGAATGGAGAGCCTCCATAAATATTGGCAATGAACCTTTATTGATATTTAGCTATGGATGGGCACAGGAGCAAGATAAGTGGTCAGAAGGTATCCAGCCTGAACCTTATTTCCAAACAACACTCATAAACCCCTTTTAGATTACTTTCTAAAATCTTACTTTTCTGATTGTAAAAGAAAAATAAAGCCCCTGTGACTTAAACTCCGGACTGATGCCATCGTTCCACACTGCAGGCTCTGTTTCAGTAATACTTTTACCATCATCGTTAATGTTCCCTGTATCCTTCTGCCACTGCCAAGGGGTATGCATACTTGTGAATACGTAACTTGCAGATAGAACGATATCTCGTTCCTTGCTTATCTGTATTGATAGATTTGCATCTATTGACGGGTCAGAAAATAGTGATATTACATTGTGTCCTTCATCATCGCCCCGCCGAGAAAATAACATAGGGATATTTAATGATAGATAGCCGCTAGTCCCAAACTCAGAGAAAAAGCCATATTTTAGATCGGTACCCAAACCAATGTATCCATCCATATCATCCCGAGTGTCCTTTATGATTCCTAAGTGGTAATTGAGGCTTGCAGAAAACTCAGTGAATGAATTGAGCCATGCCTTGCCTGACATTTCATATCGATTACCATTTAAAATTGTAAAGTTAAGATCAGTCGTTACAGGAGGGGCCTTCAACTCATATGCTTTATGACCTTCTTTTATTTTCCTCCATTTTCGAACAATTTTTGCTTTGCTACCATCAGGCCCAACTTCAACAACTTTGATAAGACCTCTTGTTTTACCTGGAAGTTTAATGGTCTTGCCTTTGTATAGTTTTGTTCTGTTTTGTGATGCTATTTCGAACATTGCACCTCTTCTTAAGCCTAAATTTTCGCCTGATAAGATATTTAAATAAGCACCGTCCACTTCAAAGACCTCACTTGTGATCATGAAGAGTTCTTTTAATTTTCTTCTTATTTGTGTAGATATAATTGCCAGGACCTTTTCAAGCGAGGCATCTCTATTACCACCTGTATGACTTGCATTTAGACTAAATGAATTTTCTGATATCCCTGTTTCTACATTTATTATTTTGATATTTGCTCTAAGCTCAGTGTGAATGTTGTTATTTAATTCTAGCCTCATTCTTTCGGTGTCTTTTCTTTTTCTTGTCTCTATCGACTCTTTAACCAATGCCTTTACTAGCCAAGTAAATAATGTTTCATCTGTATCATCGTCATCATCTGTATCATCGTCATCATCTTTAGGCACGCCTTCCTGTCCAAAGTTTACTATATCAAGTGTTAATGCATTTTCTGCGGCTGCAAGTTCCCCTATTTCCACAATTTGGTCACTATCAACCATTCCAGAAAGTTGAAACTTTTGTTCTTCAAGGATTTGGTCAACCAAGTTCCGGTCTATTACTTCAAACCTTCCAATGGAAGTGGCCTGTGTAGATATGATCGATAAAACTCTTTCTGCGATTTCTTGATCATCATCTGCATCAGCAGTTAGGATCATTAAGGATTTTTTCTCCAAGGTAATATCATCATCAAGCTCTTCAATCCCTTTATCAATTTTAGATTCATTTTGATCATAGATACTTGCATTGACAACAGAGAAAATTAGATAAAGATAAAATATTAAACGCATTATAACGACCAATTGAGGGGGTCAATGAATGAGATAGTTAAAAAGATTGATGGGTCAGAATCACCCTCCTGAATATCCCATGTAAAGCCCCCCATTAATCCGAATCTACTATTTACTGCCCACTGTAATTCACTTAGAATCTGTATCCTTGATAGAATCGATGAATCAATTATTTGACTAATCTGATAATAATAATCTATTTCAAATTTTGTAGATAAAGATTTCATGGTACGGTCGAAAGAAAGTCCTCCTCGTCCATATGTAGTTTTCTGTTGATTATTTAAATAGTCAGAGTTATCAAATGCAACGCCAGCCTCGAGTGTCATGTTCCCAGATTTACTCCTTTGTATGAACCAGCCAAGCCCTTGGTTATAGTGGTAACGAAGGTTCACATTGAGAATAGTATTCTTTTCATAAAGTAGTGTATTAAATGAATATATAGACTCAAAAGTAAGGAATCGACGACTAGATTTCTGCCTTATCCTGATTTCTGTATCTTTATTAAAGAAGTGACCAAAAAACCGGATATCTCTAAATGTATATCTTGTTGTTCGTTTTAAGCGACCATATCCAGAAATGCCAGCGTCTGAACTAGCAGAAAATACACTACCGATCCGATAATACTGTTTCCATTCCAGTTGTTCTTTACTTAAGTCATGAGATAATACGCAGCTCACAATTAAAAATATTGTGACTAACCTTATCACTGCTTGATTTTTTTGCCACTCTGCATGAGTAAAATAGATATCATTGTAAATAATAATGTAAGTGAAATGGCCATAGCATAACTAATTAAAACGGGGGAATCACTTACGCCTAATATGGTATATCGTATGCCATTTATCATGTAATAAATAGGGTTAATAAAGCTCAAAGTTTGAGCCCAATCAGGTAGCATCTTTATTGAATAGAATATTCCCCCAAGAAAACTTAGAGGGGTCAAAAAGAAATTTTGCATCATGGCCAACTGGTCCCAGCTTTCTGCTAGTTGCCCAAGCAAAAGACCCATACTTGAGAATGCCCAAGAAACTAAAAATATGAACACCAAAGTACCCAGGGGGTCTTTTACTGGCATTTGAATTAAAAGCATCCCAAGAAGTAGCACTAGGGTCCCATTTACCATCCCTCTAACTGTACCACCTATAATATAGGCAATCGAGATCTCAAACCCTGATAATGGAGCTGTCAGGAGATCTGGTAGTTGTTGAAGTAGTTTCATTTGAAGCATTGAAGATGAGGTATTAGCAGTTGCATTATTAAGGGTATTCATCATGATGAGCCCTGGTAGAATAAATAAAGTATACGGTACCCCCTGGATCTCGGATATCCTTTGTTCTAACGTGAATCCAAAGATCACTATGTATAAAGCAGTAGTAATGACACCTGGTAATACTGTCTGGCGGTATACAGAAAAAAATCGGCCTACCTCTCGCATTACTAAAGTAGTAAAGCCCACCCAGTTCATTCGTTAATCCCTTTTCCTGTTAAGTTAAGAAATACATCCTCCAATGATGATCTTGTGGAATCGATACTATTAATGTGAACATTGGCCTCAGATAATCTTTTAATTATTTTAGGTAGGGCTTGATCTGGGTCCTTAACTGAAAAATGAAGTCTGTTTTTTTCATAGGTATATATGTATTCAGATAAATAGGATTCAAATTTTTCATTTGTATTCCCAATGTGGATTGAAATGCCTGCTGTACCTAGTTCTTGTGTTAATGCTTTTGGACTGCCTTCTTTTAAAATACTTCCTTGATCTATTATAGCAACATTTTCACACAGAAGTTCTGCTTCTTCAATATAATGAGTGGTTAAAAGAATTGTTTTTCCTTTTGCATGCAGGTTGCGTAGGTATTGCCATAGGTCTCGACGAAGTTCAACATCTACGCCAGCTGTTGGCTCATCTAGAATAATTATATCAGGGTCATGTACAAGTGCTTTGGCAAGTTGAAACCGTCTTTTCATTCCGCCTGAAAGTTGACGCAAACGAGCATTCTTCTTTTTATCAAGCCCTAACCGATTAAGCAATTCTTCAACCATCGGGGCTGCATCTTTTTTTCTAATACCGTAATAACCTGCTTGAAAAAAAAGCAGCTTTTCAATGGGGAAGAACCAATCGACGGAAAACTCTTGCGCTGCTATGCCAATCTTTGAACGCGTGAAACGGTAATCGCTAACAGTATCCCGACCGAAAACTAAAGTTGATCCCTCATCCCGGAATACTAGACCTGTTAAGATATTGATGGTTGTGGTTTTGCCTGCTCCATTAGGCCCCAGTAATCCAAAAAACTCACCCTTATTAATTTTAATATCAACACCATCCAAGGCATGAACATCTCCATAGGACTTTTTCAGTCCCTTAATTTCAATGGCTGGTGAGGACATAGATTTTATTAAAATCCGATATTCTGATCAAAGGGCGATGGGAAGTCAAATCCATCTAAACCAGGGAAATGTGCGATAGAAACAATAAAGACCCATGGTATAAGAATAGATGCTTCTACTTTTTGAGTCTGGTCTCCTTTGTCGCTTTTAAAATCGGGGACTTGAAAGCCCGGATGATGTATCCACATACCATTTTCATCGTAACCCTTTACTTGAACAAAGATCTTGTCTTGATCTATGCCTATTTTTTTTAGTGGCTCGTGGTTGTCTAAGATCAGTAGTATTAGGTCACCAACCACTTCTTCTATTTTCATCATGTCAGTTATTTCTTATTGGTTAGATACGAATTTATAGATTGCACCTAAATAATCCACGACATAGAGTTCTCCAAAACTATCTTCACCGAATGATGAAATAAATAGCGGGACGTCCTTGCTATGCTTTTTTAATTCAGGTCGCAGGTTCTGAAACTTGACAGGTTTACCATTGTTTAATGTGAACGACCATATACGGCCTGTACAATAATCTCCAAAAATATAGGTTCCCCATAGATGGGGATTCTCAGCCCCTCTATAGACATATCCGCCAGTTACTGAACATCCAGTAGCCTCTCTCTCATCCATTCCAATTAATATTTTCAGATATGATGCATTATTCGGATATTCAAAAACTGGCATAATTAACCCCGTTGTATCACAAAAATCTTCAGGATTATAGCAGTGATTACCCTCCATAATTCGCCAACCAAAATTGGCACCAAACGACTCTTCCCAGCTAAGCCAATTTACTTCTTCCCAAAGATTCTGCCCAACATCTCCAATTAATAA